>CAZABI010000125.1:0-4463 GCA_964483235.1 uncultured Dehalococcoidales bacterium
ATGTTCGATTCTCTCAGGCGGTGGACGGGACAGGAAAAACTCTCTTCCGAGCTCCCACTGGAGATAACCATCGGCTCCATGGACCAAGCCCATGTCTCCAAGAGCCTGATATGTGCCTGGTGGAGCCCGACAGGACCTCTCATATCCAACGATGAGGTGGCATCCTATGTTAAGCAATACCCAGACCGGCTGATCGGTGTGGCATCCGTAGATCTTTACAGGCCGATGGAGGCCATACGCGAGCTCAGACGCTGCGTGAAAGAATATGGATTCAAAGCGCTGAGGATCGTGCAGTGGCTGTGGAACCTGCCGCCGACCGACCGGCGCTACTACCCGCTTTATGCGGAATGCATAGAGCTTGGCATTCCCTTCTGCTGCCAGGTAGGGCATACGGGACCTCTCTGCCCGTCGGAACCGGGCCGGCCGATCCCTTATATCGACGAGGTGGCCATTGAATTCCCCGAACTCAAGATAGTGGGAGGGCACATCGGTTACCCCTGGACAACTGAGATGATTGCCGTGGCCACCAAACATGAAAATGTCTTCATCGATACATCGGCCTATACATCCAAGCGATTCCCGCCCGAACTCGTGACTTACATGCAGAAACACGGCAAGAAGAAGGTGATGTTCGGGACCAACTACCCCATGATTACGCCGGCCATGTGCTTAAAAGACCTGGACTTTCTGCAGCTTACCGAGGAAGTCAAGAAGCTGTTCCTGTATAAAAATGCACAGAGAGTATTCGGGATATAACTCATTATCAAAACATGTCTCAACCTGTTGATGCTATAATTTGCGCTGACTCAGGGGCGTAAAGGAGGAGAAGATGTTTGAGGTTTTTCTAACAGGCGAGCAAAAGAGTCTCCTGAAAGAAGTACAGGAGTTTGTCAAATGGGTGCCGCGGCAACTTATTCTCGACATGGATGACGAGAAAATCAAATTCCCCAAGGAATTTATCGAGGAAGCGGGCAGGCGAAATCTACTCGCGCTACGTGCACCGAAGCAATACGGAGGCAGAGCGCTCAAATACGTGGATGAGTTCATCGTGCTGGGTGAGGTGGGCAAACTCGGAGTTCCACTGGGATGTGTTTTTGGCATCGTCTCCCTTATCTCCGACGCTGTGAATGCGTATGGAACCGAAGCGCAAAAGGAAAAATATCTCAAACCCCTCGTTGCCGGAAAAATGTGGGCAGGGGAAGGGTTAACCGAACCCAGGGGTGGCTCGGATTTCTTTGGCGCTACCACAACCGCCCGCAGGGAAGGAAAGCACTATATACTGAGCGGCCAGAAACGTTTTGTCGTAGGCGGCGAGGGCGCGGACTTCTTCCTGGTATACGCGGTTACCAATCCGGGAGGCGGGCACAATTCATTAAGCGCCTTCATCGTTGAAAGGGATATGGGCGTCGAAGTGAAGCATGTATACGGACTGATGGGCAGCCGGGGAACCGGCACGGCGAGGATCATATTCAGAGACATCAAGGTGCCTGAGGAAAACTTACTGGGTAAGGAAAACCGCGGCTCCGAGGTCTTCTACCATATGATGGTGCCGGAAAGAATGGTGGGCTATATTAACGGCTCGCGCGGGCTGCTGGAGATCGCCGCCCGCTATGCCAACAAGCGCAAAGCCTTCGGCCAGCCAATTAGAAACTTCGAGGCTGTCAGTTTCAGGATAGCCGAATGCATCACCAAAATCGACGCCGTCAACGCGCTGGCCTACGTCGTCGCCCGGACGATCGATGATCAAGTGGGCACCGCAGGTTATCGAAGAAGAATGGTATCCGAACTAAAGAAATTCGCAACGCAAACACAATGGGAGATTGCCAATGAGACAATGCAGATACTCGGCGGCATCGGCTATACCAGGGTCTTTCCCATTGAAAGAGCGGTCAGGGAAACGCGGCTTTTGCAAATCTGGACCGGCACCAATGACATTCAGAACCTCATCATCCAGCACGAATTTTACAAGGAGATCCTGGCGAAGACGGCTGACGAGCGGAATGTCGAAGCCGACGTGGCCCTGAGCGAGCAGGAAGCCACGGAAGAAAAGGTCTACGAATAAGGCCCAATATAACGGTTTAATCACGCGTCAGCATCGCCCTGAGCGATATCCGCCATGCAGCGTTCTCCTACGAAGTGGTAAAATGAGAGCGCTGCATTTTCATGTATTAATCCGGTTGCAGCGAAGCTTGAAAGAAAATGCTTAACGAAAAAGACGTTGAAAAGATGGTGCGCGGCTGCATCAGGTCGATGAAGGCTTACACGCCGGTCGATCCTGCCGATATGCTGCAGCAGCGCGCGGAGGTTGCAGCCGAGGAGACGGCCAAACTCGACGGCAACGAGAATCCGTATGGATGCTCGCCGCGCGTCCAGAAAGCGCTGTCCAGGTGCCGGAATTATAACCGCTACCCCGATCCAGACCAGCGTGAAGTGCGCCGGGCGATCTCCAAATATATCGGCATCGAGCCCAAATATATCGTGGCCGGCGCCGGCAGCGATGACCTTATCGATATCGTCCTGCGCCTCTTCATCGAACCGGGCGACAAGGTTATCAACTGCACGCCGACCTTCGGCATGTACCCCTTCTGCACTTCCATCGCCGGCGGTGAGGTCGTTAATTTACCGCGCAAGGCTGACTTCTCACTGGATATACCGGCGATCAAGAAGGCCGTGGATAAAAAGACACGCGTGATCTTTATCGCGTCACCCAATAATCCCAGCGGCAACCGGGCATCCGAGAAGGAGATCAAGGATTTGCTCGGCCTGGATATCATCGTGGTGATTGACGAAGCCTACGTGGAGTTCAGCGGTGGTTCGCTGGTATCGTGGGTGCCGCAGTACGCCAACTTCATTGTACTCCGCACTTTCAGCAAGTGGGCCGGCATCGCCGGACTGCGTGCCGGCTATGGCATCTGCCCGCTCAATATTGCTTCACATCTTATGAAAATCAAGCAGCCGTACAACATTAATACGGCCGCCCACGAAGCAATCCTCGAATCGCTTAAAGACATAGAGCATTTGCAAGACACGGTAAAGGCCATCGTAGAAGAGCGAGATAAGCTATATGCCGGGTTGAAAAGAATAACCTGGTTGAAGCCGTATCCCTCGGCGGCCAATTTCGTCCTTTGCAGGGTGCTGGACCGGAGCGCAAAGGATGTTTACCTGGCATTACAGAAACGCGGCATTTTTATCCGCTACTTTGAGACGCCCGGTTTGAAGGACTTTATCCGTATCAGTGCAGGCAAACCCGAGGATACCGGGCGAGTCTTTGCCGCGCTGGGAGATATATGATAACCTTTGGCGCAAAGCTTTGAGATAAGAGGTCAGAGATGTCAGACAGGAAGGCTACCGTTACACGCAGGACCAAAGAAACATCGATCAAGGTGGAGATCAATATCGACGGCACGAGCCAGTACGATATTACCACTGGCATCCGTTTCTTCGACCACATGCTCTGCCAAATTGCGCACCACGGCATTTTCGACCTGAAAATATCGGCCAATGGCGCCGACCAGCATCACGTGGTTGAAGATGTAGCCATCACCCTGGGCCGGGCGTTCAACCAGGCGCTGGGCGACAAGCACGGCATCGTCCGCATGGCGAATGCGGTTATACCCATGGATGATGCACTGGCCATGGTAGCGCTGGATATCAGCGGCCGCGGCCAGGCGGTTATAGAAGACTCCATCAAAGAAGCCTACATCAGCGAGATGCACTCAGACCTGATCAACCATTTCTTCATGTCCTTTGCGGCTGAAGCGAGGATGAATATCCACGCGCAGGTTTTGCATGGCAATAATGACCACCACAAGGCTGAAGCCCTGTTTAAAGCGCTGGCACGGGCGCTGGATGCCGCCACACGTATAGACCCGCGTATAGCCGGAACTCTCCCCAGCACCAAGGACGCTATAGATTAGTAAATTTCAGGGAAAGCTTTCAGACAGGTTATTAAAAGGGGCGGATTTTTAAAAATCCACCCCTTCTCATTTGCGATATACTATACATAAGAGATATTGACTTTGTACCTAGCACAGCATAGAATTTCCACGAAACAAATATAGGGAGGTTAGGAATGGCAGTATTTGGCACTATTGAGTGGGCTAACGCATTCATGGAAGCAATTAATAACAGCAAACCATACGAGGAGGCAGCCAAGACCTGGGAAGGAGATTTCTATTTCATCATCGAACCGGGGGGCGCAATTAAAGAACCCGGCTATCAGTACGTGGACCTCTGGCACGGCAAATGCCGCAAGGTAGATGTTATTCCAGCAGCAGAGAAGGATAAGTACAAGCCGGAGTTTGTACTCTCTGCCTCTATTGCGACCTGGAGAAAGGTAGCTGAGAAAAAGGTTGATCCGATCCAGGCCATCGTTACACGCCAGTTAAAGCTGACGGGAAACATGGGCAAGGTCATGCGCGCGGTAAAAGCCGCACAGGAACTGGTCAACTGCGTAACCCAGG
>CAZABI010000126.1:0-4443 GCA_964483235.1 uncultured Dehalococcoidales bacterium
CAAACTAGACCCCATTGAGTCGCTACGGCACGAATAAGGTTATCTACCTCGTATCAGTGAGAGAAATTCAGCCCTGGTGACCGGGCGTTTCTGGAAAATACCGCGCATTGCCGAAGTTACTACGTTACTGCCGGGTTTCTTAATTCCCCGCATCGTCATGCACAGGTGCTCCGCCTGTATCACCACAGCCACCCCATCCGGTCTAAGCGACTCCACGATGACATCAGCGATCTGTTTGGTCATCCGCTCCTGCAATTGGAGCCGCCTTGAGAAGATATCCACAACCCTGGCCAATTTGCTAACTCCCACTACCCAACCATTGGCATTAGGGATATACCCTATATCCACAGTGCCATAAAAAGGCAGGAAATGATGTTCACACATTGAATAGAATGGGATATCCCTGACAATTACCATCTCATGATGACCAGCTGAGAAACCGGTCGCCAGGACCTCACGAGCATCCATGTTCACACCTGATAAAAGTTCTCCGTACATCTCAGCCAGACGCTGAGGAGTATCTACCAGACCTTGCCGGTTTGGATCGTCTCCTATCGCCTTGATGATCGTTAGGACTGCTTCTTGTATCTTTTCTGTATCCATTTTTATGTAATCTACGTTATTTTTTACCGTATTTTTCACGGTCGAGGAATTTCAGGCTATTTTTGTCAGTGGAACAATAGTAGTCTCCGCCAAGATATAATGCGGGTTCGACAGCGTTCATATTAATCACACCGTTCTCGGTAAATACCTCTCCAGCAATATGTGCAGCTACGATTTCACCGATAATCCATGCATGGTCCCCATATACCTTGTTCTCAATAACCCTACATTCATAGACGGCATACGCATCCTTAAGCACCGGCACATCGGTCTTAATCGCTTTGTCTTCTACAAGGTTAAACTCGGTGTATTTATCGATAACGCTTCCGTTGCTGCCCCCTACCGCTGCGATTGTTTCCACCTTGTCATACGGCATGAAATTCACGCCGAACTGCTTGCTTTCGGAGATAAGATGATAGGTATAGCGTTTTGGGGCAATGGCAATCCCGTAAAGCGGTGGTTTAAAGGAAATAGAGCAGTGCCAAGCTACGGCCATGGCATTTTTCCGACCGTTGTGACTTACGGTAACTATTGTAGCAGCACGCGGATAATGCTGATAGAAAGCGCCCGCATTTTCCGCAATAACCTTTAACACATCAACCCTCCTTACAGAAAAGATCGGGAGGCTATTTAAAACCGAGATGCTTTTCGATGGCCGAAAGATCGGCAGGCAGTTCGGGGAACGGTCCCACGTATTTGGTGGGGATATCGGGATCTTTTAACCCGTTACCGGTTACAATGCAGACTATTTTTTTACCTTTGAAAGTTTTCCCCTGCCTGATCTGTTTAAGCAAGCCGGCCAACGGTGCGGCCGACGCCGGTTCACCGAAAACGCCTTCTTTACTCGCCATCATCCTGTAGGCTTCCAATATCTCCTCATCGGTAACGCTGTCAATAACCCCCCGGGATTCATCCCGGGCAGCCACTGCCTGTTTCCAACTGGCGGGATTACCGATCCGGATGGCAGTGGCAATCGTCTGCGGTGCATCGATTACCCGGTTTTTCACAATGGGTGCGGCGCCTTCAGCCTGAAAGCCCATTATTACCGGTGTTATATCGACCTTACCATTAGCCTTCCATTCTTTAAATCCCTTCCAGTAAGCGGTTATATTTCCCGCATTACCAACGGGTAAAAAGAGATAATCAGGTGCCACACCAAGGTCCTCGATAATCTCAAAGGCAGAGGTCTTTTGCCCTTCAATCCTGTAAGGATTGAGTGAGTTGACCATTGTGACCGGGTATTCATTAACCAGTGTTTTAACTATATCGAGCGCTTTATCGAAGTTACCTTCAATCGATATTATCTCTGCGCCATAGGCAATGGCCTGGGCTAATTTACCAACGGCAATTTTCCCTTTCGGTACTATGACAATGACTTTTAAGCCAAAGCGCGCACCGTACGCTGCTGCAGAAGCACTGGTATTACCGGTAGAAGCACAAATGGCCTGCTTACTGCCCTCCTCGATGGCCTTGGCCATGGCAACCACCATACCTCTGTCTTTGAATGAACCGGTCGGATTGCATCCTTCGAGCTTGAAATAGAGCTCTCCCACTCCCAGTTCCCTGGCCAGATTAACGGATTTCACCAGTGGTGTATCCCCCTCACCGAGAGAGATCATGGGAGTAGCAGGGGTAACGGGGAGGTAATCTTTATGGTGCTGCAGTACGCCTCTAATCATTTTACAGTGCCTCGACTCGGATAAAATTGCTTATTCCCTTGACCTCGCTGAGATTACTTATTTCCCGCATAGCGACCTGGACAGCGCTTTCTCTGGCCGGGTGGGTCATTATGACGATCTCAGCCGTCTTATTAGAGGGATCGGACTCCTTTTGCATTACCGAGGAGATGCTTATAGCATGATTCCCCATGATAGTGGAAATCTTCGCCAGTACCCCCGCCTGGTCACGCACGCTCATACGGAGATAATATCTGGTTTCTATATCTGACATCGGTCTGATACCTGACACTTTTTCCGGTATAAACCGAGGTGCGTTGTCCCTCCTGGTGTTAATATTCTGGGCTATATTAATCACATCTGCCGTAACAGCACTGGAAGTTGCAGAAGGACCGGCGCCCTGCCCATAAAACAGGACATTGCCTACCAGGTCACCTGACACATAAATGGCATTATAAACGCCATCGACCTTGGCCAGCAATGAGTCTGCCGGTATCAGCACAGGGTGAACCCTGGCTTCTACCAGGCTCCCGGACCTTTTGGCTATAGCCAGAAGCTTAATGGCATAACCAAACTCGCTGGCATAGCGGAAGTCGCGTGATTTCAGGCGCGCAATTCCTTCATAATAAAGGTCACTGAACTCGACATCCATGTCAAAGGCCAGGGAAGTAAGTATAGCCAACTTGTAGGCCGCATCCAGCCCGCCTATATCATTGCCCGGGTTGGCTTCAGCATACCCCAGCTTCTGCGCCTGTTTCAATGCTACGCCGAAATCAAGGTTATCATGTGCCATCCTGGTGAGTATATAGTTGGTGGTCCCGTTGACAATGGCATAAATCGCCTGTATGTCATTGGCAACCAGGTCGCGCTGGAAAGGTGTGATTAACGGGATGCCCCCCCCTACACTTGCCTCAAACCGCAGTCCGGAGTGATGATCACGGGCAACTGATAATAGTTCAGCCCCATGCTTGGCCATAACCTCCTTGTTCGCGGTCACCACATGTTTACCGTTGATCAGCGCCTCTTTGATATATTCATAGGCGGGATGCTCTCCGCCAATAAGTTCAATAACTATGTCTATTTCATCATTGCGGACAACCTGTTTATAATCGTCGGTAAAACAGGACTTATCGACACCGAGTATTCCGTGCTTTGACCTGTCAACTTCCACAATCCTTTTTAACACCACCGGGCTTCCAGCCTGCCTTGCCAGGGTCTTTTTTTTAGTCAGTAGCACCCTTGCTACACCGCTGCCGATGGTGCCAATGCCTAAAAGACCTATATTGACAGGCTTTCTTTTCAACAAGTCTACTTGCCCCTGCTTTTAACCAGTTTCTCCACGGCCCAGTCTTTCTGTTGCTGATCAAGAAGGATTTCCATTTTCGCTGACTTCGCCTGCTCATTAAGCCATTCGCTCAGACACTGATTACTTAGCTCTTGCTTTATATTGTCGTCTAAGGGGCGATTAGCTTCTTTTTGTTTTACCTGCACAATCCAATAACCACCTTTCGTTTTCGCACTTTCATCCCTGATCACCTCGCTAATGGTGTTGGGATTCAGGCTGGCAAGAATACGACCCAGGACCTCTTCATCCATACCCGGTACTATCCAGTCGAGGTCACCACCATTTTCTTTACTGGTATGCTGAGATAACTGCTTCGCCAGTTCAGCAAAGCTTTCCCCTTCAGCTAATCTTTTCTTCACGCTCTCAGCATCATCTTTGGTGGATAGAAGTATTCCACGGGCGTGTACACCTTTGGTATCATCCTTTTCAATTACTTCCAGGACCCAGTACCCATAAGGCTTCTCTACACTGGAATCGTATATAGGATTACTGATGGTCCCGGGTTCCAGGTTAAAAATAACGTCTTTCAAGGCTGAATTATTCAGCGCCCCCAAGCCGTACTGTTCATAACCTTTGGCAATCCAGCCCAGGTATCCTTTTTTTGATTGGGTAGTGGCTTCCAGCGAAAGCATACCGGCCATATTTGAAAAGTTATCGCCAAGCACTAGCTTAGCCCGGCGCTCATCCGCCATGAGTTTAGTCTCAAGAAACATAGCCTGTACTTCCACCTGCTCAACGCCCGCCGGTTGTTTGGGCAAGCAAACCTGCTGAATTATCTTGCCTGACAATAAACTTGCTTTTGCAACATCGTAAATGACA
>CAZABI010000127.1:0-4439 GCA_964483235.1 uncultured Dehalococcoidales bacterium
CATCAGTTGCTGCAGCTACGGGACTTTGGGTTGCAAGGCAGGGATATAAGACGTTGCTGCTTACCACCGATCCAGCTTCACATCTCGGACAGGTTTTGGAGCAGTCGAGCTCTGATAAACCGACCATGATAAAGGGGGAGAAGAACCTGTGGTTGGCTCATATCGACGGACCAAAGGCGGCACAGGAATATAAGGAAAAAGTGCTTGCTGAAGTGCGTCATAAATATGATAAAGCGAGAGTTACAGCCATTGAGGAAGAACTGAATTCACCCTGTACCGAGGAGATGGCAACCTTTGAAAAGTTTATAGAATTTGCCACCCGCAAGGACTTTGAGGTGATAATAATTGATACAGCCCCAACCGGGCATACGCTCAGGTTACTTAAACTGCCGGTTGATTGGAGCAAACAACTGGAGATAAAAATATTCACAACTACTGAAGATACCGAGGCAGATAAAGTGACTAAAGCTAGGTTTAAGGAAGTCATTGAGATGATGCAGGATGTAAATCAGGCTACTTTCTGCTTTGTCATGTACCCGGAGAATACTCCAATTATAGAGGCAACCAGGGCGATGGAAGACTTAGGAACTATCGGTGTGCCTACCAGCATGGTGGTTGCCAATCTGGTGCTCTCGGATAACATACTGACCAATGCATATTTAAAGCAACGTAAAGCGATGCAGGAGAAATATTTGAAAGAAATGAATCTAAGATTTAAAGTGCCTATTGTCCAATTGCCGCTGTTGGTCGATGACTTGGTTGGTAAGGGCCGTCTTGTGGAAGCGGGATTGGTTTTGTACGGCTCTTAGGGTAAATACTTTCATTGTGAAACATAACAGCGCTATACTGAAAACATCATTCTAAAAGGATAAAATAAATTAGCGGCGATTCAATAACAGATAGTGTTTTAAAGTAATGGAGATAATGGAATGAAAAAAGAAGAGATCAAGCAGAAAGTCAGGGATGGCTACGCGCAGGTGGCGAAAAACCAGAGCTCCTGCTGCGCACCGCAGAACGCATGCTGTTGCGGTGGCGCCAGTGTGACCAAAGAAATAAGCAAGGGGATCGGTTATACCGACCAGGACCTGTCCTCGGTACCCGAGGGCGCTAATCTTGGTCTGGGTTGTGGCAACCCGGTAGCGCTGGCCTCGCTCAAGGAGGGAGAGGTGGTGCTCGACCTGGGATCGGGCGGTGGTTTCGACTGTTTCCTGGCTGCCAACCGCGTGGGTAAAAAGGGCCGAGTAATCGGCGTGGACATGACCTGGGAGATGATCGAAAAGGCCAGGGAGAATGCGCGCAACAATGGCTACGACAACGTTGAATTCCGCATCGGCGAGATTGAGAACCTGCCGGTACCTGATAATTACGTTGACATAATTATCTCAAACTGCGTTATCAACCTGTCGCCGGATAAAGAGCAAGTATTCAGAGAAGCCTTCCGGGTGCTTAAGCCTGGTGGCCGCCTGATGGTATCGGATATTGTATTACTAGAGGAGTTGCCGGAAGCGGTGCAGCAGTCGGTGTCGGCTTATATCGGCTGCCTGGCTGGAGCTGCTTTAAAAGAGAAGTATCTTGAGGCTATAAGCAAGGCCGGGTTTGTGGATATCAAGGTGACAGATGAAACATCTTTCGGTAGTGAATATGCCGCCAACGACCCCACGGTGCAAGCCATTCTTGATTCAGAAAACGTCAGCCGGGATGACATGGTAAAGGTGGGCAAGGCCGTGCGCAGCATCAAGGTCAGCGCGGTAAAGCCGTAATCAGGCAAGAATAAAAAAGGGAACCTCATTATGAGGCTCCCTTTCCCTATTCGGTTGTTTTCCTCCCTACTTTCCCATTCAGTAAAGGCTGATTACCTTTGCTTGACCCTGGCTTCCGGCCTTCTGGTCAATTCACGGAAAGCTCGGGAGTTTTCCAGGCTCTCCACTCATGCACGTTAGAGGTCTACGCCGACCCTCCGTGCCGCGGAGAGCTGGCTACAGGAAATTTCCAGGTATTCAACATCGCCTGTTTCCTTACCATTCTCTACCTCCTGAAGGGTTTTACCGGTTTTTACCCTTCAACTTGATGCTAACAAAAAAAAGGGGGATGGTCAAACAGATTCACTCCAGCTTGCATCAAGCACGCTAATATTACATAATGTTATGGTATGACCGGGAAAATTAAGCAAATTATACTTGGACTTGATACCGATGAGCTAAAAAAATTGGCCATCAGGCTCACCGAAAAAGTCTATCGCGGAAGACAGCTTGCCGACTGGCTGTACCACAAGGGCCTACATGACATAAAGCTCATGTCCAACCTGCCTCCGTCTTTCCTGCGCAGGTTATCTGCGGAATATCAAATTGGACGTTCCGTACTTAAAAAGGCCAGCCGGAGCAGGGACGGCACATTCAAGCTGCTGTTGCAACTGGCGGACGGCGAACTGATTGAGACGGTCGGCATGCCGTACCGGGACCGTTTCACCTGCTGCGTATCCTCGCAGGCCGGCTGCGCCATAGGCTGCCTGTTTTGCGCCACCGGTTCGAATGGTGTCAGGCGCAATCTTACTGTGGGAGAAATAGTTGACCAGGTATTAACGGTGCAGGAGTTCGCGCTGCAGGAAAAGATGTTTAAAGACGGTGGAGGCCGTGTCAGCCACGTTGTATTTATGGGCATGGGAGAACCATTGCTGAACTATGATGCCGTGCTGAAGGCGGTGCGTCTACTGAACTCCGAGGTTGGCATCGGCATGCGCAACATCACAGTCAGCACCATCGGCTATGTGCCCGGTATCTACCGGCTCGCTAAAGAGGACCTGCAGCTCACACTGGCTATCTCGCTGCACGCGCCCGCTGACAATTTGCGTAGAAGGCTGGTGCCGGGTATGGCGAAGTACAAAGTGAATGAGATCATCCAGGCCTGCCGGGACTACGCTAATGACACCAAACGCCGGGTGACCTTTGAATATTGCCTGTTAGGCGGTGTCAATGACGGGTTGGACGATGCAGAAGCGCTGGCTACGCTGCTCAAAGGATTGCTCTGCCACGTTAACCTCATACCCTACAATAAAACACCCGGATCGGATTTCCATAAGCCCGAGGCAGAACGTGTCATAATTTTCAAAAGGGTGCTGGAGAATGCCGGCATAGCCGTCACGCAAAGGGAGCAGCGTGGTGCGGGCATTGAGGCGGCCTGTGGACAGCTACGGCGCCAGTCCCTGTAAAAACGGCCTTTACATACGAACGTATATCAAACGTAACGGCAGGCCTGTATCTAATTTGACATTCACGTTCAAAATGATACAATTGACCGGTTAATCAATATGATTTCTCCCTCATGTCGGCTCGTTTTCGGGTGAAACAATGCAAGACTATCCCTGGTTTAGAAGCTACGACCCCGGCATACCGCATATGCTGGAGCCGTATCCCGACAAAACGATGATCGACTTCGTCGATGAATCAGCTAAAGCCAGGCCTTACCGCACCATGTTGTTTTTTAAGGGCGCTCAGGTGACTTACGACGATTTTGTACGTAAGAGCGATGCGCTGGCCGCCGCGCTCATGGATATGGGAATAAAAAAGGGCGACCGGGTGGTCATGCTGCTGCCCAACTCGCCGCAGATGATGCTGGGATTCCAGGGTATCTGGAAGGTAGGTGCCATCGCCTGCCCGGTTAACCCCCTCTACACCGAGCGCGAGATAGAGCATGCGCTGAAAGATATCAGCGCGTCCGCGGTTATCGTGCTCAGTCCTTTCTATGAAATGGTAAAAAAGGCACAATCGGCGAGCTGTAAATTTGTCACCGCCACCAACATCAAGGAATACCTGCCGCCCCTGCTGAAAACAGCCTTCACGCTACTTAAGGAAAAAAAGGAAGGCTATAAAATAAAATTGAAACAGGGCGATTACTGGTTTCAAAATTTGTTGCATAAGTATAAGAATACCGGCCGGCCGAAGATTGAAGTAAAACCATCCGACCCGGCAGTTTTGCTTTTCAGCGGCGGCACCACCGGCACGCCCAAGGGCGCAGTGGGCACGCACCAGGCGCTGGTTATGACTGCCCTGCAAATACGAGCGTGGCTCAGCCCGATGCTGGAGGAATGGGATGACAGGGTAGCCCTGACCATGCCGCTCTTTCACGTCTTCGGTTGCGTGGGCGCCATGGGCACGGCCGTGGTCAACCATTCATCCTGTATACTTATCCCTAGCCCGCGCGACCTGACCGACGTGGTCAAGAGCATTAAAAAATATAAACCGACCTTCATGCCGGGCGTGCCGACCTTCTACATCGGCATCATGAATCACCCGCTGGTCACCTCGGGCAAGGTCACCCTGGAGAGCATGAAGCTGTGCATCGTGGGTGCAGCCCCGCTGATGCTGGAAACGAAGAAGAGGTTTGAGAGCATGACAGGAGGGCGTCTGCTGGAAGGCTATACCATGACCGAGTGCATGCAGGCT
>CAZABI010000128.1:0-4417 GCA_964483235.1 uncultured Dehalococcoidales bacterium
CACGACGGCACAAATGACGACCGTACCTTCTGGCGGCGTCCCTAACCTTCCAAGCGGTCCGACGCAAGCGGTCTCCTGATGCGCCATCGTGGAGTCTGCACGTCTTTCGCATGTCCGTCAGCAACTCTCGTCTGTAGAGAACGGCACCCGGCATGCGCGAGATCAGGTCAAGGCAGTCGGCGACTGGCAGGTATTCGTGCCCGGCAGCGACCGCCCGGAGAGCATCCAGCAGCTCAGTGCAGTCAGACACGACCTTGCCCTTCTTGGGTATTCGGCCCCTCGCAAGCGCTGCCTTTATCGCCTGCAGCTGCTTCGGCATGCTGACTACGCACTCGCAGGCAGCATCGACAACACGTCGGGCACGCTCGATCCCGACTGAATCATCCAGAAGCCCGCAATGCTTCAGGAGATCCTTACCCTCCACTTCCTCAATGGACTGATAGCAGCCACCGAGCGCTTTGGCTACGCAGTGCTGCTGACTGGCATGGTTGTGGATGGCGACCACTGTGTCAGTACCGCAGGACTTGTTGAGTGCGAAGCATGCGCCGCGCTGGTCACTCAGGTCAGGGCCGGTCCTCCGAACCCAGTTGACGGGAGCACCGTTGGTGAACGACAGGCTCCAAGATGCACGAGTAAGATCACGCCGAACGCATGCTAGCCAGTCTCCAAGAGCTCTATTCGCGCCGACCCTGCGCCACCTATGCGGTTCAGTAAGGTCAGGCAGACGAACAAACTGAGGTGCGACATCCCTTTCCCAGTTGGGCAACGGGTCGTTCTTCTCGAATCCGAAGACAGCCTGCATCGGGTCGCCGACGACCCGGCAAGGACGCAACTGAGCCAGACGTAGGACCAGTTGGTGCTGAGATGTTGTGCAATCTTGGTATTCGTCCACATAGAAGCCAGCGTATGACTGCGTGAATACGTGCTCTACGTGGCGATTCCCCAGGACACGCCTGCAGGCCTCTCTGATGGCGATCCAGTCGCAGCTTTGCGACGGCTCGGTCACGGCGCAGCCTGAGGTCATAGGGAAGGCTGCCGCGTAGCGTAGGGCGAATCCGTCAAGGGTCTCGACTCGGCACGCGGCTGACGACACTCCCATCTTCCCGAGACGCTCGCGTAGTGCCCTGACTCCAGCATGCGTGTGCGTCAGGACGAGTTGCCGTTCGGACGGCCCCGAAGCTACGGCCTTGGCTATTAGCTCAGTCTTGCCACACCCTGCCGCAGCCACGACCAGTGCCCGCGGCTTGGTGGCAAACTCCCTAGCTCGTTCCTCCATCATAGCACCAGTCTTCCACTTCTTTGAGCTTCCTGCCGACGTCGGTGTTGGCCATTTGCGGCAGGTATTCGGACACTAGCTTGCCCAGAAAGCGCCCGCCATCCACGGTCTTGAACCAGCCGGGACGGTCCCTTGCGCCCTTGGCTGCCTGCCCGAAAGCGCGGCGCAGAACCGAAGGAGTCGTGTCCCCTGTGATCCAGGACTCAACTCGGGTGGGATCTCGCGGGATATGTATTCCACCAAGAGCAGCCGCTACTGCACCAGCCACACTTTCCTGGTTCCGGTTCTTACACGTCTGCTCCAAGAGACGGGAGAATCCGTCACTAGGGAGGTCCAAGGCGATGCGTTCTTCAATGCACAGCTTGTCCGACCACAGCACGACCTTCACGTGCTCATGTTCCATTCTACTGACGTCACTCGGCTTCGTTCTGTCCGAGTCACCCAAGTACAGCACAGGATACTGCAGTTTCGCCACGGCGACAGCATAAGCCGGTCCATTTGATCCGCCACCGTCTGCGATCTCCACCCCGTGATGCTCAATGGGTATCCCGTTGTGTTCCGATATCCACCGTTCGGCCACACCGCGGCTGAAACCGACCTCTGTGGCCCCTTCACATAGCAGAACCTTACTGGCCAAGAAAGCCGATGGTACGGTTCTAAGAACGCCCTGAGCCTCCTTGCCCGGGCACAGAACTACTGTTCTGCCTCCCTCAGGCCTCAGGACGCGAATGTGCTCATGCTGCAGTTCGAAGAGCGGTATCGCTGAATGGGTCGTCATGATGACCTGCCCCAACTTGGGCTCGCCGGTCGCGGCTGGGCCGGGAGCCAGACCCTGCTGGAGGTTTCTAATCAGCCGCCGGATTCGGTGCGGCTCGAGGCCGTGCTCCACTTCGTCGATCAGCACGATGGCTCCATCGGGCACGGCGGCTCTCTGTATGGCTAGAGCCGTCAGCCTCCGTGTCCCCAAGCCCGCTGCCCTTACCGGGATGTCACCATCGTGAAGTGCAAACGCGCCCTGCCTGAACGTCACGAGCTTTGAATCCAACGCGGCCTGATAGCTGCAGGCTGGTCGAACCCCAAGTTTCTTGGCGGCCTCCTCAACCGTGCGTGCCGCCGCGTTGAGCTCTTCGATGTTGCCTTGTTTCACAGCGTTGCGCAGCTTACGCTGGGCATCAGCTATGACGGCGTCCGCCGCGTCGCCACCCGTAAACCGAGTGAGCACAGAATAGCGTCCCCATGCGAGGTCACGATCCACGTCGTCACCGAGCCGCACCATACCCATCTGAGCACGGTTCTGGGTCGATATCGACACACCCTCCAAATTCCGTTCGGCCATAACGGCCCACTCCGGCTCGTACGACTTGCTGACTCTGAGCCGGATAGTCAAGACGGGCTCGCACTCCTCATCTTCCGGCTCCTCAATCAGTCCGCTCGCCTTCTTCCAACCTCGCTTCAGAAAGCCGAACTTCCCATCTGTCCACAGCTGCGACTCGGAAGGTATTCCTCCGACTGTCACGCGAATCTCTACAGGGTCTTCAGTCTTGGCGAGATGGAAGTCAACTTCCGACAGGTTCAGGTAAGGTGAAGGCAAGAGTGCCATCTCAATGGCGTCGAGGAGCGTTGTCTTTGTCGAGTCGTTCGGGCCGATGAGACACAGGCACGCGCCGTCCAGCGTCCAGTCAGCAGTCTTGATGCCCCGGAAGTTCGCTATCTCAACACGAAGGACGTACATGCTGTCCCTATGAAGATGTCGGAGTCATGGCCATCGGCGGACCACTTCCACTTCCCCGCTCATCAGCTTCGGCAGGAGCGCGTCGCGGATGGCGGCGAGGGTGCGAGATTGCCAGATATGCTGTGTCATGCACTCAAGCGCTGGTGCGACAACAGCGTTGAACGCGCCAGCCGCGCTGTCAGTTGGGATCGCGAGGCTGTACGCGGCCATGCGCGTCCAGTTCGTGCGGGGCATCTTGGTGCCTTCGGAACCGGCGTTGGTGTAGGCCACAAAAGCGTCGCCACTGACGTGGCCAAGTACGAAGGCAAGCCAGTGCGGGGACTTCGGTGCCACAGCGAGGATGTCAGTGGAGCAGACGCCATCGAGAGGCGCGACTCCGACCTTGTGGAAGTAGGGCCGCAGCTTGCCAAAGAGGACTTCCCCTTTTCTGAACGCGGACTTGCCACTCTCGACTTCATCGCTTGTGCCCCAATCGGCGAGGCAGATGGACTTGCGCGGCATATGCTCTAGTGCGATGTAAGGGGTGCCGGGCCGAATCTCCGCCGGCCCGACGGAACGACGCGGGTTCGCGGCAACTTCGCCGAGGGTTCCGACCCTCCACCCCTTCGGAATCTTCCCAAGCGGTGAGTCAACCATGCCCTTGTCACGAAAGGGCTCGCCTGTCTGCGTGCGGGCGCTGGCGGCGACCTCCTTCTTTAGCCATTTACGCCCGAACCCAGTCTTCAGCCACTTCTCGCGCCCGACCGCCTCGGCTCGCGATGGCAACCTCTCCCAATAGGCAATGCGTCTCGGAGGGTGTGCCTTCGTCCATCGGCCGCCAACCC
Source organism: uncultured Dehalococcoidales bacterium (assembly GCA_964483235.1). Classification (GTDB taxonomy): domain Bacteria; phylum Chloroflexota; class Dehalococcoidia; order GIF9; family UBA5629; genus CAZABI01. The sequence continues at coordinate 3,833 of CAZABI010000128.1, forward strand.
CCGCCGAGTGCTGCTGCCATCGCTGCCGGAGGTCTTCGGTGTGTCCAATGTAGAAATTGCCATTCTCGCATTCGAGTGCGTAGACGAAATACTGCCCGGCCTCGGCGGTTGGCACCGAAAGCTGTGGGTCGTTCGCTTTGGCCGCCATCTTCGCCCGCACAGGCAGGAAGTCCACGAACCAGGACTTGAAGATGGCTCGCACCATCTGCTCCAGCGTCTCGTTCATCTTCCGGTTCAGCTCAATCTTGTCGTCCAGCGCGCCAAGAATACGAACAATGCTGTGCTGCGCGTCGGGCGGCGGGATAGGAAGCTCAATCCGGATGATATCTCGAATCGGGAGCTGCGGCTGGGCGCTTCCCGTGCGGAGTGCCGCCACTTGTTCGTAGAAAAGTGGGGACCGAGCGAAGAAGTACAGGTAGCGAGGGAGCAGAGCGGGTGGCTTGGCCCGCAGAATCACCATGCCAGAGTTGATCCTGATGTGATCAAAAGGGACGGAGTCGTCGAAGTACGCCGCGTTTCCGACGGTTCCCCTTGTCATGAGAACCACATCGTCCCGAACCAACTTCCCCTTGCGCAATTGAGCGT
>CAZABI010000129.1:0-4403 GCA_964483235.1 uncultured Dehalococcoidales bacterium
GTACCAGCGCAGATCGCCGACATCGGCGTGCACATCTGCAGCCGGGTAAAAAAATTGGCTGGTTAGAATAATCGTCGGGACAAGCAGTGTGAGAATTGCCCTGATGAATGGGAGTTTGGGAGAGGAGGGCTTGCCCATTATTTCACTCCTCTGATGATCTTTGCCACTTCTTCCAGTCCCTCTATAATGCGCGGTCCCGGCCTTTCAATAATGTTGGAATCGCTGATAACATACACCTGGTTGTATTTAACGGCGTCGGTAGTCTGCATCCAGGGCTGCTGTTTGAGGTTATTGGCGATGGTATCTGCGCTCGTCCCCATGCCGCTCACGATTATTACCTGGGGATTGCGAGCGACGATGGATTCCGGCGATACCACTCGTGACTTCTCGAAATCGGCAGTGAAGATATTTCTGCCGCCTGCCTTGGATATGATATCGTCGATATAAGTATTGCGGCCCATGGTCCAGACAGGTTCGTTCCAGATTACGTACATTACGCGAGGGCGCTTTTCGGACGGGAGGTTTTTCCCGGCTGCTGCCACCGCGTTTATCCTGGCGGAGATATCCGCCACCAGCTTCTCTGCATGCTTAATTCTGCCGGTGACGCGGCCTGACACTGAAATATTACTGAGTATTTCATTCAAAGAGTGCGACTGGAGCAGGATTACCGTGAATCCCAGATTCTCCAGGGCGGGAAGCACAGTCTTTTCATGTACGGATTCCGCCATGATTAAATCAGGCTTGAGGGTGACCAACTTTTCCAGGTCAGGCGTAGTATACCCGGCTACGTGCGGTTTGAGCGCAGCCTCTTTCGGGTAATTGCAGTAATCGGTCACGCCAATAATCCGGCTGTCCAACCCTAGGGCGAAAAGTATCTCGGTGTTGCTGGGGGCCAGGGACACGATATACTGCGGTGGTTTATTAATTGTTATCTTTCTTTCAAGGCCGTCGGTCACAGTGACCGGGAAAGTGGTGGCGGGGTCGATTTCTTCCTCCGGTAGTGATGAGGGCTTTTCTATTGTAATAACCGGTATTTCTGCCGGAGGTGTGATGACCTGGGAGGGCGGGGGCGCCGCCGGCGCAGCACAACACCAGCATATCAGCAGGGATAAAAGCGCGGCCAGGGATAACTTGAGTAATTTCATTCTGTACTCCTCCTTCTCTGCAGGATAAAAAAATCCCCACTGCATATACACAGTGGGGATTCGGGCATTAAAAAAACCCGCCTTCATCCACTGCGAAGGCAGTCGATAGCATGGCAGGTGTTCTGACTATTACAGCAGGCAGTGCTGTGACGGACTTACACCGTCTTGCTCTCCAATTGAGCCCGCGATCACCCGCGAGCACCATGACAGGCTATTTAGTTGTACAGTAATTTTAGAGGAGTGGCATAATAGTGTCAATTATCATCGTGATTAAGGGGGATACTGTGATTAATCTCATTGCCGTTTATGCTGGTTCTATTATCATCATATTGTGGGGAATCGCCCATCTTTTTCCTGTAGCGGCTATCGTCAGAGGATTCGGTGAGATAACCATCGATAACAAAAGAATACTCATCATGGAATGGGTGGCAGCAGGACTGTGGATGTGCTTTGTTGGCGTACTCTGCCTGCTGGTCACCGTACTGGGATTTGGCAAGGATAACGCAGCCCGGGTGGTCTATGCCGCCTCGTCGGCCATGCTCATGCTCTCGGCAGTGCTGGGTTTTGCCACCGGGTATCGGACTCCTATATTACCGATGAAGCTCTGCCCTTTCATCCAGATGCTTTGTTCGATGCTAGTGCTTTCAGGGGTAAGCCTGATATAGAGGGAGGTCTATTAGCATACCCGAAGCGGAGATCGTGTGTGAAGGTGTGCCAGGCGATTAGCATATATTAAACAGATTCCTCGCGTTAGCTGTGGTCACACTGGCGACCTCCGCCTCACTCATCTGCTTGATGGCGGCTACAGCGTGGAGACTGCGCAGGACATCAGACGGCTGCGAGCGGTAACGGCCGTCCCGACCGTAATAAACCGGGCAATCTGTTTCGAGCAGCAGTTGACCGGCCGGTGCTTCACGGATAGCGCGGCGGTGCTCATCATGGTATTCGGCCGCCGGGGTAGCTGAGATGAAACAGCCTGCTTCAACTATCTCAGCCAGCGTGCTGGAAAAGCCCGTATACCAGTGAAAGACGACTTTATTAAGGCCGGCTTCTTTGACCATCTGTACTGCGTCCTTCCAGGCGTAACGACTGTGAAAGGAAACCGGCTTATCGTGTTCGACAGCCAGGGCCAGTAGCCTTCGGAGAACTTCCTGCTGTAGCTCCCTGGCAGCGCCCTTTAGTACGCGCTTATCATAGTCCAATCCCACTTCACCAAGCGCAGCTGCACCTGGCAGATTGTCCCTGATGAACCCGATGTTTTCCTCAATCCTGCTTGCGTCCATCTCTCCCAGCGACCATGGATGCAGGCCGATGGCCGGGTAAACGAAGCCGGGATATTGCGTGGCAAGCTGAAGAGTACGCCGATTGGACTCCATATCCTGTCCGACTGCTATGATCGCGGAAACGCCGGCCTGCATGGCGTGCCTGATGACGCCATCGAGGTCGGCTACCTCGTCGAGGTGGGCATGGGTATCTATCAGTTCATGCATGTTGGTTGTTGAAGAGGTTCCCAGGTTTGATATTATAAATATCGTCCGGCTTAAGCATGCCGGCGCCGGTAATAAAAGCCGCCACCAGTTCAAACGGTACCATATCGAAGCCTTCGACCGGTTCACGCATAGTGGCCAGTATGCCATGGGCATCAATCTTGGCAATATCACAGACAACATAGACCGGCATTTTTCTCTTTTTGGCCCAGCGGCAAAGCTCCAGCGACGGCGTGCCGTTGATCATCCATCCCTGCTGAGATACGGCGTCTGTTCCCAGCAGTACCATGTCCGCCCTGGCGATATGCCAGCCAGCCTGATCGTCGGGGAAGATTTTAGCAATAATCCCTGTTTTTTTCAGTTCCCGAGCCATAAGCCGGCCAAAGGATTTGCCGCTGGATTTTGATTCAGCAGCCAGAACACGGAAATCCCTCCCATTTTCCCTGGCCGCTTTCAGAGCGTCGCATACCGATGAGCTGTAGCTGCAGGTAAGTATGATGCTCTTGTTGTCAATGAGAGCGGCCGCCTTTTGTGTCGCTGCCGCAGAAGCCTGCTCGCAGTGATTAACCAGCTTTCCCGCTATCGAAGCACACTGCTTTTTTTGCGCTGCTACCGTCCGGACACCGGCGGCGTTCTGTTTGAATTCCTCATCAAAGATCAGTACATAGTTAGCGACAGAGACCATGCCCGGCCTGGCTATCAGCAGCGCGGCAGCCACGGTTTTTACCTCCTTCGCCAATGATGAGACAGTAGCCGCCTTGCTCCCGGCTGCGGCCTTCCCCAGTATCCTGATCGCCTGCCTGGTCAGCCATCCGGCGCCGTGGGAGCGGTCGTTTTTAAGAGTGTTGATTGCCTGGCGTATCGCAGCATCCATCGCGGACTATTATAGGTGGTACGGGGGGATAAATCTATATATGCATCTCGATGATGTCATTATCCCTGAGCAGGTGGTCAGGTCCTATGCGCTGGCCGGCGAACTTGCCTGAGCCCCACATGACCGCGTAGCGCAATTTGGCCTTGAAGTCCTTGTGCACCGCCTCCGCGCAGTCCTTCAAGGTGGCGTCTTTTTTCAGTATGACGGGGTCGCTAAGGTCAACCTTCTGCCCGGGGGACTTGGTGTGCACGCGGATAATTTCCAGGTGGTTGAAGAGCTGCCGCTTGAGCTCCTCGAGATTGGTCTTTTCCTCTGCAGAAATCTTGATCGTATCCAGTTTGCCATTATACTTCGTGGTAAGCGCGTTAATGCCCTCGTCCTCGATGTCATAGTCACACTTGTTACCGATAATGAACATCCTGCGCGGGCGCAGGCCGATGTCGTGCTCAACGCTTTTAACTTCCGGGACGATGGCCATTTTCTCCAATTCTGCGATGGTGGTTTCCGTCTGTGCGATAGGATTATCAATCAGGTCTACTACGATAACGAGCAGATCGGCATTGCGCAGTATAGTGTTCGTCCAGATGCGCGATTCCTCCATATTAATAGCAGGCATATCTACTATCTGCACTTGTATATTTTCAAAGGGCATCATGCCCACGTTGGGCGATTTTGTGGTGAAGGGGTAATCGGCCACCTCGGGCACAACATTGGTTAGTGAGGCCAGGAGAAGAGATTTGCCGGTATTGGGAGGGCCGACAAAGGCTACCTGGCCGGCGCCCTCCTTGCGGATATTGAAGCTCTTGCGGCTGGTGGCGTATTTTTTTTCGGCTTCGTCCTGGATTTTAGCTATTTTGCGGCGCAGGTCGGCCTGCAGGTGGTCGGTGCCCTTATGCT
>CAZABI010000130.1:0-4374 GCA_964483235.1 uncultured Dehalococcoidales bacterium
CTTCCCACAAGGTTTTTTCTGGGGCGTTGGCACGTCAGCCTACCAGGTTGAGGGCAGCAGTGAGAATTCACAGTGGTGTGCGTTTGAGAGAGCAGCCGGAGAAACGCCTAAGCACAGGATCAGGCAGCGTGCCGGGACTATGTTCAGCGGCGTGCTGGTCAACCAGTTCCCCAAATTAATGTCCCGCTCACGTTTCTTGCCCTCTCGTTAACGCTGGGTCCTATTTAGTAACCCCTCCTTAAATACGGCCGGCAACCGGAGGAAAGCACAGTCATATGGATATGCGCAACTCCTGAGGTAAATTAGTAACCGGACAGCATTCGTTTGTTAAGGGTGCCTGTAATAAAATAGGAAATATAAGAGAAGGGAATCAAGCCAAAATATATTTTATAAGGGTGAAATTATGAACCGGACCGAAGGTAATAATGCCGAATTGCAAATGAAAGAGGCGCAAAGGGCGATTATCCAGGGCTACAGCCAGAAACTGCCAATGATGATTGTGAAGGCTGTGGCAGAGGAGTTTGGCGAAAAAGGGTGGGCCATTATGCAAAAGGCGGCGGAGCAATTTGGTAGGGAAAGGGCACACATTTTGCAGGAGGCGCTCAGTATTGACGTCAACGATGCACGCAGCCTTGGTAAAATATTCGATTTTGAGGATAGCCTGGGGGGAGTTAAGGGCGAGTGGGTGGAATCTTCTCCCGCCAGGGCCAAGAAAAACGAAACGAAATGTGGCGCCAGGCACGTATACAAAGATTACCCGCTATTCTGTGAGCGGATACTTTACTGGATTGCCCGCTCTACAATAAGCGAGTTAAATCCGGATATGGAGATTGAGGACTTTTGCCATGGCAAGCTGATGGCAAGGGGCGATGAAATGTGCGAAGTAGTGGTCAAACGGAAATAAATTTTCGCACGTGCGCTTTTAACCGGGATGAAAGTTTCCTGTCTTGATTACCCGGCCTTTTCTGTAAGTCTTTGTGCCATTACCACTGCTCATTCCCTGGTATTCTGCCTCGCAATGTATTACAGCCAATATACTATGCCTTGCGCTTAACAGGTGTGAAATATTCAATATCAAGTATAGTCCCGTTCCTTTTCTCCTTGAACACAGGCTTTAACTTCATTCCCTTTTTGAGTTTATTTAAGTCTACGCCGCTAATTAAATGGGTGATGGCCTTATCCGCACCTTCCAATTTAATGATACCAACCGCATATGGCGGTTTCACAGCTTGCACGGAGGAATCGTAATGTACAACTGTGTAAGTCACGAGCGTCCCTATACCGCTGAGTTCTACCAGTTCCGTTATTTTGGAGAAGCATTTTGGGCATACTGACCTGGGAGGTACAGTAATGCTATTGCATTTATAACATTTTGCTGCGCTGATTATTCTTGAATCTCTCAACTTTACAAAGAACTGGCTTGCCAGGTCACCCACAGAATATTTATAAGGCATCGTGATGAAGCCGTCAGATATGACCGGTCTCCTGTTATTTGTATCTGGCATTATACTGTTCTCCTGTATTTACTCTGCGATGGTTTTAAAATGAACAATGTCGAAAATATCACCCTTGCGCTCCGGTACAGGTTTAAAAACAGCTTCAACCCTAATTCCAGGTTTAAGCTTTTCGGGGTCAGTTTCCTGCAACCTATGCTGTAGAGTAACCGGAGCTCCGTCCAGCATTATTACCCCTATACTGTACGGTACCTCCAGCATGTTTCCTGTATTTGGAACCAGGAAGGATTGCTCCGAAACGCAGAAGGCAAGCAAAGTTCCCTTCGGGCCTATTGGTTTCCACTTTTCTCTCGGTTCCATTTTAGTATGGCAAACGCCGCAGACGGGCCGCGGCGGGCAACTATACCTTCCACAATTGGGGCATCTATTTGAGTATATCTTGCCTGTTTCTTTAAGCTCCGTTAAAAATTCACCTGTATAATCTCCGGCAGCCCACTTATATGGTATTTTAAGCAGGACATTGTGGAAAATTAGCTCGCGTTCTTCGTTTTTCTTCATTTCTTTCCTCCAATTAGTCCAGTTCCCGGTCAAGAAGCAGCAGGTCCGTCCAGAAAGCGCCTCCGAAACCGCTTGCCAGCGCCCTTTTAACGACTCGCGTTACCTGATGCTCTCCAGCATCGCCCCTGATCTGCAACGCTGCTTCTGCCACCCGCATTGCGCCTGAATCGCCTATTGCGTTGGTACAAAGGACTCCCCCTGAAGGATTCACGGGGAAGGCGCCATCCAATGCAGTGACACCTTTTTCAACCAGCTTCCAACCTTCAGAATGGCCGCAAATACCAAAGTCCTCAAGCCAGGACATCTGTACGAAAGCACAGGGGTCGTACATCTCAAAGACCTGGATCTCCTTCATCGGTTGAGTAATATGATTTCTTTTTAAAAGCTGGCTGCCTGCCATCATCTGGGACGTATACCTGGGGTAACCCGGCAGATCAAACTGGCCCTGGTAATGGTTGCCGGCATATTCCGAATGTGAAGTTATGTGGTCTTTTATCCAAACAGGCTTCTTGCAGATCTTCCTGGCTTTCTTTTCACCGGCGAGTATCATGGCGGTGGCTCCAACGCTGGTAGGGCAGACCAGCAGGAGATTTAGTGGATACAATACCATCCTGGCATTAAGCACATCTTCAACGCTATACCTGTCCCTGAGGTGAGCAGTGGGATTTCTGGCTGCATTCTGTGATGCCTGTGCACGTACCATTGCCGCATGTTCCAGCGTACATCCCGACCTGTGCATATACTCAATTCCTTCTATGGCAAGCCCGGTTAAGGCTCCGACTATGAACGGACGGTCGACACATGAGTCTCCAATGGTCGAAATTGCGGATGTCACGGGGCCTTCATCATGTTTTTCCCACCCAATAACCAGGCAAGTGTCTGAGATTCCTGAAGCTACGTGATAAAATCCGGCGACAACCTCTGTGCTTCCCACCGTCCCTCCGGTGTTCATTTTCAAGCCTTTTTTCTTGCGCGCGCCTGTATAGTCTACCAGCATAGTATCGTTTAAATAGTGACCTTCGAAGAAGTCCATATTTCCTATCACAACGCTATCGATGTCTTTCAATGATAGCTGGGCGTCGGACAGCGCAGAAGTTACTGCCTCATTAAGTAATTCACCGTCGTTAACGTCCGGTCTCCGTGCGGTATGTCTGGTTATCCCAACTCCGGTTATTGCTACCCTCTGGGACATTTTATTTTCCTCCTTTTTCTAAAACGAGTACGCAGTGCATCTGGCCGCACAGTCCACCCGTTCCGTGAGCCAGGGCTACCCTGGCTCCTGGTACTTGGTGTCCACCGCATTTACCCTGTAACTGCCAAACAGCCTCCGCAACTCTTGACATGCCGGCCACGGTTACCGGTATGCCCGAAAGCAGCCCGCCTGATGGATTCACCGGTATATCTCCGCTTATTTCGGTGGCCCCACTGTCGATAAGCCTGCCACCCTCGCCACATCCACAGAGTCCCAAACCTTCCGTCCACAATAGTTCTTGATAAGAGAAGTACTCTGACAGCTCGACAACATCGACCTGTTTACGGGGGTCATGTAACCCTGCCATTTTATAGGCATCCTTGCATGCCCGAATCAAAGCATCGCAATTAGCCAAATCCCTGTCACCAGGATAATGGTCATCATAACAATTGCCCATGCCGGTAATCCATACGGGATTTTTCGTAAGCTTATTAGCGAGTTGTTCGTTGGCTATCAACACGGCACAAGCGCCGTCGGATACCGGTTTTTTATCAAGTTCTGTTATTGGGTCTGCCAGTATTTTCGACTTCATTACTTCGGCCACCGTCAATTTAGCAGCGTCCTGGGCATAGGGATTGTTCAAGGCGTTTCCCTTGTTCTTGACCACAACCCGGGCAAACTGCTCGCGGTTGACTTTGTACTTATCCATATACCGTCTGGCCTGCATCGCACCACCCATGGTATAGTCCAGTCCGATTGCCCTGTGGAAAATGTGATCAATCGAGCAATTTTCGATCATGGCACCATCGGTCATCGATTCACAGCAGTGGCTTACCACCAGCACCAGTTTGTGATGGCCCGAAAGGACTTTCATGGCTCCATACGAAACTGCATAGGCCCCATCATCGGCTACTTTTGACTCGTCTTTGAGGTGTGCCCCTGTAACATCTGGAATAGGCATGGAAGAAATTGTCCTGCCGTCCCAATGGTCCTGGGAACAGCTCACACAGCGTCAACATCCTTAACAAGTGATATACATGCCTCTTCAGCCACTCTATCAGATACCTCCAATACAAGCTGGCTAAGATGTTTACCCAGTTTGGTAGCTTCGTACTTCGTCTGGGCAGCAGCTACAATAGCAACCCGGTCAAGCATTTCAGGCCTCCTTTT
>CAZABI010000131.1:0-4356 GCA_964483235.1 uncultured Dehalococcoidales bacterium
CAACGTTTTTCCCGGATTCTATTGCCGTCGCATCCTCCACATGGGCGATCACACGAAGCTTGAATTTATCTCGCAGTTCGGCGGCCGATCCGATATGATCTATGTGGGAATGCGTAATTGTCAGGGTAGTGAGCTGTTCAGGACTGAATCCCAACTCCTGTATATTATCGATCAACCTGCCGGTGCTTTTCCCGGCCCCCGCGTCGACCAGGACTAACTCGCCCGCGTCGATTAAATATACGCAGCAATCCACACTATGTGAAATATCCGAGTTACCAACCAGGTAAACGTGATCACAAATCTTGAAAGGACCGTTCATTTTTATCCCTCATTGAGATCAATTGAGTTTATTATGGTTTTTTCTTTTGCTTCCATCCTGCGCGCGTCTGAGGCCTTTATATGATCGTATCCCAGTAAATGGAGTGTTCCGTGTATTAGCAGTACGGTTACTTCCCGTTCTATAGAACTTTTATGATCGCTTGCCTGCTCGAACGCCATGGGTAATGAAATAACTATTTCACCAATTTGAGTCCTGCATTCCGGTGATGAGGAAGACGGCAACTGAAAAATCGAGCTGATATCGTTCGGGAGTGAAAATGAGAGAACATCAGTCGGTTGGTTTATTGAACGATACTTCTTGTTTAATTTTTGAATGGTGGGATTATCTGTGAACATAATTCCAAGCTCAAGGTGATATTTAACGGACTCAACGTTTAAGATAGTTTTAATAATCCCGCGTACCCAATCACGTTTGAATGGACACTTTAGGCCCCTTTCGACTCGAATATCAATCTGGTATTTTCGCATCTAATTCCGTCCTCATCATACCAAAGCCTTAAGCCCATAACAATCGTCCACTAATGTGTTTTATTGAAACCTAGTTTCTGACTGTGCTATATTTCTTACTGCGGTTTTTCAGTCCGTCTTCTATTATTGGAGGGATCGCATAGTGGTCTAGTGCGGCCGCCTGCTAAGCGGTTGCCTCGGGAAACCGGGGTCATGGGTTCGAATCCCATTCCCTCCGCCAGTTGGAAAAAGAAAAAGTTTGGCTCGCCCTCTGTAAAATCTCGCCAGCTTATTTTAGGCGCAAAATGGGGAAAAAGCAGCGAGAATATTAAGAAAATACGTACTAAACTCGGTTTAACTCAGGATGGTTTGGCCAGGTAAGCGGATATACAATACACAACGCTTACCAAAGTCGAAAGCGATGTGGTTAATAAGCTAAGCGTTCAAACTGTGGCGAAGATAGCTAAAGCTCCTGGTATTTCAATTTAGTAGTTATTGAAATAATCTTATGGAAAATAGAATTATTTTAGTTTTGGGTGGGTATGGTGGTACCGGAAAAGTCATTTGTAAATGGCTCCTTAAAGAAACAGATGTTAAAGTCGTTATTGCCGGTCCCCATCCAAATAAAGCTGAAGAATTAAGCAGTCAGTTTAACAAAGAATTCTCCGGGAATCGTGTTTCTGCCTCTTTTACCGATGCATCGGACTATCAATCACTTATCACTGCTTTTAAAAATATCACGATGGTTTTAGACGCGTCAATCGCGCTTCCATACGTTCATAAGATTGCGGAAGCGGCGCTTAGGGCAAAAATCGATTATCTTGATTTCCATTTTGAGCAAGGTGTTGTTTCGGTGCTCAATAAGCTTGGGCCGGAAATTAAGAACAGTAATCGCTGCTTTATTACGCAGGCCGGTTTTCATCCTGGCTTGCCTTCAACTTTTATCAGATACGCCGCTCCTCAATTCGATGTGTATGAAAGGGCAATTATCGGCATGGCGATGAATCAAAAAATCGAAAAATCGGAATCAATATATGAATTGGTGGACGTCCTTGCTGATTACAAAGTTGATATTTTCATAGACGGGAAATGGAAAAATGCCGGTAATAGTGATTTTAAGAAAATAAACTTTGGACCTCGATTTGGCGTTCGCACCTGCTACCCCATACAAATGGAAGAAATTCGTGCAATGCCTGAAATGTTCGGTTTGAAAGAGACCGGCGTTTATGTTGCCGGTTTTAACTGGTTCGTGGATTACTTTATATTCCCAGTGGCGTTTCTTCTATTCAAAATTAAAAAAGGATTAGGCAGAAATCTAATTGCAAAGTTACTACTATGGGGGATGAATACGTTCTCCGGGCCACAACAAGGCGTATCTTTTGTTTTGGAGGCGGAAGGAGAAAAAGAAGGAAAACCTATAGGGATGAGAGTTATTGCCGCTCATGATGATGGGTACGAATTTACGGCTATACCAGTAGTCGCCTGTATCCGCCAATACTTAGATGGGAGCATTGCGAAACCTGGCTTATGGATGATGGGGCATATTGTCGATCCTACCCGCTTGCTTAAAGATATGGAGCGAATGGGTATTAAAACACATATACAAATTACTTAGTTTTAAGATTGGCGCCAATATCAATTACTCAGGCATTCCTTTGACTAAGCATCATCTTGTTTCCCACGGTCTTCATCATAATCTACAGAAGCATTCTCAATCACGTATAATTTCACCATGAAGTACCATGTCTGGACTATCGGCTGCCAGATGAACAAGGCCGAGTCATCTGAAATAGCAGACAATTTGGATTCACGCGGGGTCGAAAAAACAGACCATATCCTGGAAGCCGACATCGTCATTCTCAACACATGCGTAGTGCGCCAGCATGCCGAAAATAAGGTAAAAAGTATGCTGGGATATATGAAGCGCATCCAAAAGGAAAAACCGGCGCAACGTGTGGTGATTACCGGCTGCTTCGTGGAGCATGATATAAAGAGCCTCGAGAAAAAGTATCCGCTGGTCGATCTGTTCTTTGCTCCAGGAGATTTAAAGAGTTTTGTTAGCTGGCTTGATTCACAAATATTGCTAAATCATTCTGCACTGACGTCTCCAACAATTAAGAACCGTTCTCCCATCAGTGCTTATATCCCGATAATGCAGGGCTGCAATAATTATTGTTCTTACTGCATCGTGCCGTACCGCAGGGGGAGGGAACGAAGCAGAACACCAAACGAGATCTTACAACAGGCCAAGGAGTCGGTGAACAAGGGAGCAAAGGAAATTATCTTACTGGGACAAAACGTGAATTCATACGGTAAAGGCCTATTAGAACAGGCTGACCTGACTACTCTGCTTGCGGAGTTAAACACTATTGAAGGTTTGCATCGTATCAGGTTTCTCACCAACCATCCCAAAGATATGAACCGGCGACTTATCGATGCTATTGCTTCTCTTGCTAAAGTCTGTCATCACATCTGCCTGCCACTGCAGTCCGGGGATGACCTGATACTTGAGAGAATGAATCGTAATTATTCATATGACCAATATAAATCGATTGTGGATGAGTTGCGGGTGAAAGTACCGGCCATGTCTTTCAGTACGGATATCATCGTTGGTTTCCCGGGTGAAACGGAAATTCAATTTAGTAATACGTATAATGCCATTAGAGAAATCCGCTACGATGCAGTGCATGTAGCAGCATATTCGCCACGGGAACAAACGGCGGCCAGCAAGAACTATGAAGACGATGTGCTGTATGAGATCAAGCAGCAACGTTTGCACCAGATTGAACAACTACAAAAAGCGATGTTGACCGAAATCAACAACAGCCTGCTTAATTCAACTGTTGAAATATTGGTGGAGGGAAAAAAGGGTATTAAATGGTACGGAAGGACTTATAACGATAAGCTGGTATTCATTGAATCAGGGGAAGATTTGTTTGGCGAATTAGTCAGGGTAAAAATATCGACAGTTACGCCATGGTCGCTGCAGGGAAGTATTGTCAGTTAATTCATCGTCACAGTGTATACCCCTCCCCTAGCAGTAGATATAGGACATATCAGTTTTACTGATATAATAGATTAAAATTACGAATACGAATAAGATTTAGCATGAAACACTACGATTACGTAATTATTGGCAGCGGTATAGCTGGATTGTACAGCGCCCTTTTAGCCATTGAGCTTGGTAATGTTTTAATAATCACCAAGGGCGGCATAGAAGACTGTAACACACGTTATGCTCAGGGGGGTATTGCCGCTGCCATTGGCCAGAATGACTCTGCAGAACTGCACTTTAAAGACACCATGGCTGCCGGGGACGGTTTATGTAACCAGGAGGCGGTACAAATCCTGGTTGATGAAGCGCCAGATCGAATTGCCGATCTGATCAGGTTTGGTGTCCCATTTGACACACTTGAAGGTGAAGTAGCACTGACTAGAGAAGCTGCGCACAGCGTTCCGCGTATTCTGCACGCCGGTGGTGACGCCACCGGTGAATATATCGAAGTAACACTTAGTGAACAGGTTCGCCTTTCACCGATTAAAGTACTGGAGTATTGCGTTGCCACCGAG
>CAZABI010000132.1:0-4353 GCA_964483235.1 uncultured Dehalococcoidales bacterium
TATCGAAGTCGGGCCACAGAACAGGTGTGAAATAAAGCTCGGAATAGGCCGACTGCCAGATAAGATAGTTACTCAACCTCATTTCGTCACCGGTGCGAATTATAAGGTCAGGATCAGGTATCCCCGAGGTGTAAAGAAACCGGCTGACCGTGCTCTCATCGATCTGATCTGCAGGTATCCCCTGGTGTACGATGCGGCGGACCGCTTCTACGATCTCACTACGTCCGCCATAATTGAAGGCGATATTGACGGTTAATCCCGTGTTTTTTTCCGTTATCTGGATAGCTTGACCGGTTTTTTTCCGTATGAAGGATGAGAGACCGTCCAGGGAACCCAGGTGCTTTATCCTGATGTTCTTGCTGCGTGCGATCTCGATGGCTTCATCCAGGTTATCTTCCAGGAGTTTAAATATACCGTTGACTTCCTCAACGGGACGGTTCCAGTTTTCCGTGGAAAAAGCATAGAGTGTAAGGTAGGGAATACCATATCCATCGAACATCTCCACGAAATCACGGGTGTGCAGCGCGCCTCGATGGTGGCCATAAAGCCTCGGCTTTCGCCGTTTTTTAGCCCAACGGCCGTTGCCGTCCATAACGATAGCTACATGCGCAGGCATTTTATTACGCTTTTGCGGACTCACTTATTCTCCAGCTTATCCTTTAGTTGCTGCTTTCTGGCGTTGTCCAACTCAATATCATTCTTTAAAACCTGGTAATCAGGCTGATTCAGGATCATAGTATCCGGCTCAAGGTCATTTTCCATTAGCACGTGAGCTCCAATGATGGAGTTAGGACCGATGCGCCTGCCAGGAAGGATGCCCGCGTTGATGCCGGTTTTACAATTGTCACCAATGATGGCTCCGAGTTTATCCTTGTCGGATGCAACTACTGTTTCACCATAGCGGACGGGAACATCCTTTTCATCGAAGCGGAAGTTAGCGGTGATCGTGCCTGCGCCGAAGGAACAATTATTACCTATGATGGAATCCCCGATATAGTTTGAGTGGAACCAGCAGTTGTCACCAATATAAGAAGTCTTAACCTCGGTGGAGAATCCTATCACACAGTTGCTGCCTATGTGGCTGTAATCGCGAACGAGGGCGTTGTTCCCAATAACTGAGCCAGCGCCGATATAAACCGGCCCGCGTATCACGGCATTTTCCAGTACACGGACTTTGTCGCCGATGAATACCTTACCCGCGATGGTAGCAGTTCCGGAAATCGATGCGGAGGGTGCGACGTATCCTTCGCTGCTATCAAGGAAATGCCTGACAATATCGAAGATGTGCCATGGGTACTTGATCGGCGCCCAGGCGCCTTCATAGCGAGCTACCTTAATTTTGTACCCGTCGCGCAGCATGTCGTCCATTGCCCGCTCATAGACGTCGTCACGAGTGGTTTTCACCCGGTCGATATACTCCAGCAGGCGGCTGGGCTCGGTATGTATATGTAAGAGGATGTTGACAAGGTTACCTGGCTCCGTGCCCGGCTCCGGCTTCTCTTCAATACGGATGAGCTCTCCCAGATTGTTTACAGCGAGGTAACCGCCGGGGAAATACTGCTTCACCTCATAACCCAGCATGTAGGAAGATGCTTTACCCCGGTTGTATTCCGCCAACAGGCTTGTATACGCGTTAGTATCGAAAACATCATTGGGATTTACCACGATTATTTCACCATCCAGGAACTGAGCGGCGCATTTAAGTGCATCTGCTATACCGAGTGGTTGAGACTGCAGCGCATATTTAAAATCAGCTTCTTTTATCACAGAAGTGATTTTTTTGATCAGGTCCAGGTTTCCCGAATTGCCGATAATCACAAAGTTATTCACGCCCGCATGCATGGCCAGGCGGATCTGGTGTTCCAGCAATGGCTTACCCAGAAAATCCAGCAGGAACTTGTCCTCTGTAATGGGGAACATCCGCTTACCCATGCCGCCGCACAGAAAAACAACCTTCATTTCACCACCCCTTCAATCGTTTCTTTGACCAGAGTCAGGCCTTTAGATAATAATCGTGCTGTTAATCCTGCATCTTTCGATTCGGCCAACACCCGTATTGCCGGTTCGGTACCACTGGCCCTGATTAGCATCCAGGCTTCGTCGAACTGGAGGCGCAGTCCATCCAGGTCGTTGATGGCCGATGGCTGCAGAGTCTGTGTTTTTTGCTGAACCTTCGCCATTACCACCGCTTTAAGCTCATTCGGGCAGACCAATTTATCCTTAAAAAAGAAGAGCCCCGGTATGGTTTTTAAGAAATCTCTGATCTCACCGACCTCTCTAATAGCCGCAAGCAGAGTAATAGCTGCAAAGATGCTGTCAGGGTAGTATCCTACTTGCGGTATTATATAAACCCCTACAGATTCCACACCCAGCGCTGCATCATTGTCCCTGGCAAGGTGCGCAGCATAGACATCCCCGACCTTGCCTCGTATAACCTTGCCACCGACATCTGCAACGGCAAGATCAAGCAGAGTGCCGGTTTCCACCGTGGTGGCCACTATTTTTTTACCGGTCGTCTTAATCAGGTGCCTGGCGATGAATGCAATCATCTCATTGAAGCCCAGGAATCCCTTTTGATCGCAAAAAACCACGCGGTCGGCGTCACCATCAAAACAGACCGCCAGATCAGCGTTTTTCTGACGCAGGAAAGCGATGGTCTCTTTCAACGTGTCTTCTTTGGGCTCTGGGTTTCTCCCGGGGAAGCGTCCGTCAGGCGTGTCATTAATGGGGATGACATTGAATCCGAGTTTTTTAAAAACGTCGATAGCAAAACCAGCGGCCGCCCCGTTGCCCGGGTCAATCATCAGTTTGAGGCTACGGTTGAAATCACAGCCGGGAAGGCAAGATTGGATATAGTCGAAATATTTAGCCTTCATCCTCGGGACTTTCTCCAGCGTCCCGGTTTTACCGGTTCTGAACTTGCCGCTGTGGTAGATAGCCTCTATTTGTTCTTCCTGCTGACGGTCGAACCCGATGGAATCGGCGTTGAAAAGCTTGATGCCGTTGAATTCGGGAGGGTTGTGGGAGGCTGTTATCATTACCCCGGCATCGAATCCCATCTCACGTGTCAGCAGTGCCAGGGCGGGAGTAGGCGCTATTTCGATATCGGCCACGTTCATACCGCATTCCAGGAGCCCCGCAATTACAGAGTTCTTGATGAGTTCACGGCTGAGCCTGGAATCGGTCGCCAGGCAAACTGAGGAAGCCGGAGGTAGTATCGTGCCCAGGGCGCGGCCCACGCCTTTGCATAGATCGGTGGTCAGGTCCTGGTTTACTACTCCTCTCACACCGCTGGTGCCAAAAAGAGGCTTATTCATCACGCATTACCGATGTAGAAATTATGGTACATGATAGTAATGCTTGAGGCTGGCAAAGTCAATAAAAAGCGCCCTTAAGCTTACCGAGTGGTCTGTCGGTGAAGGAATTGCCAATAAGTGCTTTCCTAATTCGCTTATGAAGTAGATTTTTTAAAAACCTAAGTAAATATTTTCACAGTTTACATAAAATGTATTGACAGGTTTTAATAAGTTTGGTACTATCCTGATTTGATGTCTGGTTGGGGAGGCAAAATATTTTGATAAAGGTAGAACGTGATTGTAACAATTGAAACAACGCTAATCTACACTGTCTTACTCGGTTCCCTCTATCTTCTGGTTTCCATCGGTTTCTCCCTCATCTGCGGCGTTCTCAGGATATTCCATCTCGGTTACGCATACATATTCGTAGCTACAATTTACCTCACCTGGCTGTTCTTCCATACTCTCGGCCTGCCGCTGTGGATATCCATCGCATTTATGGTGATAATCCAGGCGGGCATAGCAATTGCCATATATAAAGGAATTATAGCCAAGTACCTGAAAATGGAGGAGAAGATCATCACCGGGCTGCTGCTGGTTGCCATCATCTCTGAGCAGGTGGCCAACAGATGGTATCCAATCCAATCGGCGGTGAACCTGCCCACCACGATCATGCCGGGCAGCATCGCTATCGCCTCCACCAATATCTCCATCCAGCTGGTATTGGCAGCTGCGGTAGGAATCGTGGTCACAGCCCTGTTTGTGCTCTTCTTCCTGTTCACCAAGACGGGCCTGGCTGTCAGGGCCATATCCTACGACATCAGCTCGGCGAAAATCATGGGAATACAGGTTGAGCAGATTTACATGCTGATAATGGTACTGGTGCTGCTCCCGGTTATCATCGCCATGCTTATGATAGCCCCGGTATGGGCGGTAGACCCGACGATGGGTTGGGCCTACATGGTCACTGCCATCCTGGTTTCAGTGATGGGAGGCCTGGGCAACATAAGGGGCACCATAATTGCCAGCTATATTATTGGTTTTACGCATTCATTTG
>CAZABI010000133.1:0-4315 GCA_964483235.1 uncultured Dehalococcoidales bacterium
TTGGCAGGACAATCCCTGGCAAACGGTGTCTCCCCGGTTAACGGCCGTGACAGGAACGGCCCGACTGCCTCCCTATCGTCAGCAGCCTGCCTGGATAAAGGACTCATCACTAACGGGTATGCGCTTAACGAGAAACTTGATCTCGCTCTGATTAAGGACCCATCGCGCAACCGCCTGGTTGAAGGGTTGATACGCGGCTTCTTCGACAGTGGCGGTATGCAGGTGCAGTTCAATATTATCGACCCTGCCGTTCTCATCGATGCTAAAGAGCACCCAGACCGGTACAGAGGATTGGTGGTACGCGTGTCGGGCTACTCAGCCTATTTTAACGACCTCACCGATTCCATGAAGGATGAACTCATCGCACGGACGGCGCATGAGTGCGGTTGCTGAATGCTGCTCCAACTTGAAACTATCTCGTTTGTCACTGCCCTGGTCGCGCTTCAGCTTGCCCTCATCCTCTATATCTGGGATCTTGTCGTAAAAGCGCGTGGTCCTGGTCAGAGTATAAAATCGCCCGGCAGTTTTGCCTTTTCTACCTTGCTAATATCCTGGCTGGTGCTGACGGCCTCGCTGGCGACGCGCGCTGTCCTGACCGGGCATGTGCCTTTTACCGATATGTACGAGTTCACGACCTCTTTCTGCTGGGGTGTGATTTTCACCGGTTTGCTCTTTCAATGGCGGCTCAAGTCTGAAATATTCGGGGCCGGCGGCGCCGTTATAGCCTTTATTCTTCTTATCTATGCATTCACGCTGCCTTCCGGACATTCGCCGTTACCACAAATATTGCAGGGTACCGTATTATTGCCGCTGCACGTGTCCTGCGCTGTCTTTGCCTACGGCATGTTCGCGCTGGGATTTGTATCTGCGGTGCTCTTGCTGGTAAGGGAAAAATGGGGCGGCGCCTTTCTCCCGGCTGCTGAAATGCTCGATCGCGCTGGTTACCTGTCGGTACTGATTGGCCTGCCCTTCATGACGCTGGTCATTGTGTTAGGCTCCATCTGGGCCAGCACGGCCTGGGGCAGTTATTGGAACTGGGACCCCAAAGAGACGGCCAGCCTGGTGACCTGGTTGCTTTACGCCGGCTACCTGATAACACGCTGGGTTTTCAGTTGGCGCGGCCGGCGCAGCGCACTTATTCTCATCGTTGGCTTCAGCGCCGTGCTGGTGACCTTTTTCGGTAACCTGGTTTTCAGCGGTTTACATTCATACGCCAAGTGAGGTGACTTTATGCAGAAGATAAATCTGGGTAAAACCGGTTTACAGGTAACGCAGGTTGGATTCGGCGGCATACCCATTCAACGGCTCAGCGAGAATGAAGCGGTTGCCGTGGTGGGAAAGTGCCTGGACCTGGGTATCAACTTCATCGACACGGGCAATGCTTACTCTACGAGTGAGGAACGTATCGGCAAGGCCATCAAGGGCAGGCGCGAGGGACTGGTGCTGTCTAGCAAGTCCATGGCCAGGCGCAGTGAGTCCATGACCATGCACCTGGAATTGAGCCTGCAGAGGCTGGGTGTCGACCATATAGACTTATACCAGTTCCATAATATCAGCGATGTCGGATCGTTGGAAAAACTCCTCACGCCGGGAAGCGCACTGGAGGCGCTGGAACAGGCAAAGCAAGCAGGGAAAATAGGCCATATCGGCATTACCTCGCATCATTTGAATACAGCTAAACAGGCGTTGGCCACAGGACGATTTGAGACAATGATGTTTCCTTTTAACTTTGTCACCGACGAAGCGGCCGATGAACTTATTCCCTTATGCGGGGAACATAATATAGGCTTCATCGTGATGAAAGCGCTGGCAGGAGGCATGCTGACGGATGCCAGGACGGCCTTCAGGTACCTGTCCCAGTTCCCCAATATAGCGGTGCTGGCTGGCATAGAAAAAGAGCATGAGATTGAGCAGATAGTCCGGATACTGGACACTCAGGGCGCGTTAACGGCGGATGAGAGGGCAAAAATGGCGGTGTTGAAGAAGGAACTGGGAGAAAAGTTCTGCCACCGTTGTGACTACTGTCAGCCGTGCCCGCAAGGCATTTTTATTTCGACTGTCATGATCTACCCGGCGCTTGAGAAGCGCCTGCCCGATTACCAGTTGTACGAAGGCCTATTCAATGATGTAGTAGACATGGCAGCCAAATGTACGCAATGCGGTGACTGCGAGGAACGCTGTCCCTATCACCTGCCCATCCGCGATATGCTCGCCGATCATTTAAAGCAGCATGAGGCCGGCAAGAGCAGGTATCGCAAATAACCGGTTATTCGTAAAACCTGGCCACCTGGTCCAGCGGTAGGCGCTCGGTGCGGAACTGGTTGGCGCCGTGGGACCAATCCGGGTAGCCGACAGGTATTCCCAGTACAAATAATTTGGAAACTGGAAGGTTCAGCAACTTGCGCAGGATGTCCGGGTAGAGGACAGGCAAGATGGCGGGTATACTGCCCAGCCCATATTCTGTAGCCAGAAGAAGGATGTCCTGGGATACCAGGCCGCTGTCGAAGATGTTATAGGCGTTGGCTATACTCTCCTCCTGGTAGAAAGACTTCTCAATCATAATGTAGATACAGGCAGGAGCGCCCCAGAATCTGAAGCCATGGTGCTGAAACTCAGCTCTTTTCAGCTTATCCTCGCGAGCCACACCCATTTTATCCAGCACACCCGCCATTACTGCGGAACGGCGGGACCGCCATGGTTCCGGGTAATTCAGAGAAATCGGAATATCCAGGTTGGGCAATACCTTGCTCGAATTCTCTACGAAGGCCTGCTTGATCTCTTCCAGCTTCGCTCCACTCACAACGGCAAGCTCCCAGGGCTGGCTGTTGGAGGCCGATGGCGATCGTAGTGCCCCCTCGACGATCTTTTTTAGAATATCTTGCGGCACCGGGTCAGGCTTGAAGGCGCGTATGGACTGCCGTTTATTGATAGCTTCGAGTACGTTCACTTAGGAGTCTCCTTATAACAGAAATTGTATGATGAAAGGTAGCAGCAATTATCTCACAATTCTGCTATCTATGATAACGGGTTCGTTGAGAATGGCAAAATCAGGTCATAGAAGACCTGCCGTTAGTTTAAAACGGCACAAAGTCAGAAGGGCTTACCGGCGTTTCTGCTGAATTAACTACGGGTATATCCCCATCAGCGTGGCCTTGCCCAGGATATGTCCTTCCATGGCATTTACTACAACGGTTTTAGTTGTTCCCTCTCTCACATCCAGTGTGGAATCCAGGGCATATATGGTGCAGTAGTAATGGTGGCGGCTGGGTGGGCACGGCCCCTGGTATCCCATGCTGCCGAAGCTGTTTTTACACTGCAACGACCCATTGTCGAGTTTCCCGACGGTCTTTATGTTCTCGGTCAACTGAGTAATATCCGATGGCAGGTTGAATATCACCCAGTGTACCCAGTTAAAGCCCTCAGGATCATCTACTATAATAGCAAAGGATTTGGTGCCGGATGGCGCATTTTGCCACACGAGGGGTGGTGAATAATCCTCCCCACCACAGGCATGCCTGGTCGGGATAACAGCACCTTCCTTGAAAGCCGTGCTGGTAAGTGTAAAGGTGGCTCCCTTCTTTTCAGTAACAGGTGGTTGAGCCGGGGTAGTGGCAGGGGGTGTGGAGGCCGGCGTTTCAGATGGAGGTGCTGAAGGAGGTTGAGCTTGCTGCTGTGGAGTTTGTGATGGTGGTTGTTGAGCTGGTGCAGCAGGCGGAGGTTGTTGGCTACAGGCTAAACCAACGCTGAAGATAATCATGGATAGTAGGATAAAAGGGCTGATCTTCCGGATTGTATTACAAAGGCACATAATCATTTCACCTCCCAATTGCAATCATTGAATGCATCCTGCACCGGCAGGCAGCGATATTATCAATATTTTATCATTGTTACCACCGGCATAAACCTTTCCTGGTTTAAATCGTTATTATTGATTAGATTTATGGATACTCTTCATCCACAACTAAGGGATTTCATCATTTTTTGCATTAACCGTGGCGGCAAGGAATGGCCGGGGATTTGTGATGAGATGGCTAATGTAGCGGGTCAGCACCTGTATAAAGGGATGGGTCATACCGAGTTGAAACAGGTAGGACTATTCCTGGGTATTTCCAATATTGATAAGCTCAGACGCCAGGTAGAGCAGGTCGTCTTTCAGTACGAAGAAGTTCACCCTGCCGTTGATGACTGCGAGCAGAAAGTTTAGCCTCAAGCGACCCACCTGCCGATAGATTTGCAGTAATAAAATTGTCCTGCGGCCATCTTCTACTTGCGTGAACTCGTTTACGATTTGCCGAATTCCTTGCCGATCTCCTGG
>CAZABI010000134.1:0-729 GCA_964483235.1 uncultured Dehalococcoidales bacterium
CGCAAATGAAGATGCACTTGCTTTGAAGAAACTGTGTGATATGGGTAAATGCGATGTTTCCGCGAGGTATAGTGAGCAATATGTATCACAATTGCGGCAAGCAATCCAGGCCACGGAGCAACTGCAATTGCAGCAAGGCCAGGAAAATTCAGAGGGGTATGCCGCTACATTAGAGCAGAACTATCTTCGCCAGCAAGAGATACTCGCATCGGTATTGGAAAAAGCGCCGGATTCTGCTCAAAACGGCATTCTCAACGCAATCGAAAACTCCAACAAACACGTTGAAGCTTTTATTCTTGCCCATAAGGGTCAGGCAGCATTAGAGCAATATCAGCAACAGGTAAATCAGCAAACAAATAATATGGGAGAGAGCATAATAATACGGGTACAGCAGCGGCTCCAGGCCGGGCACGGTAAACCTGACGAGCAATCAAATGATAATAACGGGCAAAACGGGCAAACACAACAGACCACCCAGACTCAAACAATGCAGCAAACTCAACAACAATCTATGCAGCAAACCGGCCAGCAGGGTGGACAAAACCAGGGCACACAACAGACCGGTAATCAAAGTTCGAATATGGGGGGTCAGCAGGGTAACGGCACTAAAAAACAAGGAAAATGACAAATTTACCCGGCTTTAAAGATAACTTTAACGAGATAAGGATTAACAGACTAAGACCAGATTCATAATAATGAAGATATGGAGCTGATGGGATTCTAACCTAC
>CAZABI010000134.1:739-4304 GCA_964483235.1 uncultured Dehalococcoidales bacterium
GTCATGACCGTATCCCAGTATATAGTTCAATATATTAATCTTAACTGCCCATCGGTGCCTTTCAATGCCGCTTTAAAAACTCCAGGATTATTTTACTGCTTTCTTCCGCTGAGTCCGTGATAAATCCATGCCCGGCGTTTTCCAGTATTACCAGCTCAGCATTAGGAATTCTGGAAGCCAGTATTTGTGAGTTGTCAGGCGATATCAGCCGGTCTTCAGCGCCACAAATTGCCAGTGTTGGCGCTTTAATCTCCGGCAGGCGGTCATAGCTGTTAAAAGTCATAATGAAATTCCCCTGGCATATATATGCATAAGGCGGTGTGGGATGTTCCGTGGTGGTGGCTACGTAACGTTTGACAGCCTCCGGATTATTATCAATGAAATCCTTATTCCACAGCCAAGGTATGGTAGAGTAAGCTTTTTCCTCATTTGAAAGTTTGGCCCGTTCCGGGTCGAATAGAAACGCCGTTGCCTCCGC
Source organism: uncultured Dehalococcoidales bacterium (assembly GCA_964483235.1). Taxonomy (GTDB): domain Bacteria; phylum Chloroflexota; class Dehalococcoidia; order GIF9; family UBA5629; genus CAZABI01. Next base: position 1,218 of record CAZABI010000134.1, read on the forward strand.
CGTAGACTTGATAGCATTAGGCCCGCCACAGGACGTGCAACCGAGGATAAGGCTTTTTAATCGGCCAGGATATCTGAGAGCAAACTCCTGTGCGATCATACCACCCATGGAAACACCGAAAACATTCGTAGCGCCAATACCGATGGCATCAAGCAACCCGATGATATCCCCGGTCATCATTTCTGCAGTGTACGGTATATCGGGTTTATCACTCCTTCCCGTGCCCCGGTTATCGAAGATTATTACCCGATGCTCTTTAGCCAGGCTGTCACGAATAGCGAACCAATGGCTGCAGTTGGAACCATAGCCCATGATTAAAAGCAATGGGTCTCCGTCACCATGAATTTCATAATATATTCTGATGTCTCCAACCTTCGTAAACGGCACTTCAAACCTCCCTGATACTTACTGATGGATGCATTATATCAGCCAAGTCCATAATAAAGCAGAATTATGAAGAATGTCATCCCGTGTCAAACTCAACAATGGGATATTAAATTATCAAATGGAATTTTGACAAATAGAAAGTAACTTAGAGTTGGTTTTAGCTTCAGAGCAGTGTTTGGTGGGTCAGCGGATAAATTAGACAGAACTTTTAAACTTACCTTCACACTTTCCAAATAGCTAGTTGCATTATACTTTTCAGGCTTTCGTATACTTCATATAATCTAAATAATCCCAAACTTATATACGGCAGCAAACAGATAATTGAACATATTCACAATAAATAATTTAAGACTAAAAGCAATTTTCAACTCCTACGCACTCCTCTCTATCTGTTCTCTGAATCTGCCTGTGAGGTCGAAGGGAATCCGTTTTCGGGTCACCCTTATATAAACCACTCATAAAACCCATGCTTTTGAGTTTGTTACCCGCATCTTGACTTATTTCTGGGATTAATAGTTTTCAAACAGGCCGATATGCTTTGCCTGGTAGGAATAAGAAAAGGCGTTTTCTGCTTATACTGGTGATAATCAGGGAACATTTCAGGAAATAATAGCCTATCTTGAAGAACAACATAGATAATGTCCATGATTAACCAGACCGCAACAGCGAGGAAAAGCGTAACAGAAGGAAAGAGGAGGGCGATGGAAAGATAGACAAGTGCCAGCCAGAGCACTCCGGGATGTCGAACCATAGCATAGGTTCCTGTGGTAATAAGCTTGGTGCCTACTCCCTTATTTGCGTAAGTGCTATGAAACGGGATTTCTATAAACAAGGAGTACATCAGCAACGTAAAGGATACCAGCAACAGACAGGCTCCTAACGGTATGGTAAAAAACGGCAGGTTGAACTTGGCGGGGCTCACGCATACCATTACTGTGGCATAAACCAGAAGACCTATTGCCAGTACTCCCGCTACCTGTTTAATTATCGGGATATTCTTTAAACTGAGCCAGTCAAAGGCATAAGCAAGGAGGAAGCCAGCGGCACCAATGAAAATGTATAGCATATTTCACATCGTAATTATCACTTGGTAGTATGTGTTCACTTGCGTTAGTTGATATTTGTTGAAAGATTACACAAACTGAAAAATATATTATACGACAATTCAACATAGACGTTCCCGATGATGCTGCTTGTCTGGAATGGGTTAATAATCATAAATATTCTAATGGTATATATTGTTTATTCTGCGGCAAGATCATTTTCCCCACAGTATAATTTTATGACTTTTTATCATACAAAACAGCTACTCTTATGATATAATTACATAATTTATGTTCCTGGGAATAAGTATTTTCCAATCTGACCTGAGCGTGTTTTATTGAATTGGGGCTGGTTAAGCCAAAGGGAGTGTGACGATGTCTAAAATTCGGGAACTTATGCGTAGCCACAGGTATGAAGAGCTATGGCAGATGAGTTGCGGTTTCATTGAAATAAGCCTGGATGAGTTTATGGCTATCCAGCGGCGATTACTGATGGAGCAACTTGATTTATTGAAGAGATGTGAATTGGGTAAGAAAGTGATGAGGGGAGCTATGCCTGAAACTGTAGAAGAGTTCAGGGAGCAGGTACCACTAACAACATATGACGACTACTGCCCTGAGCTTCTGGAGCAACAGGAAAGCGTGTTAAACGGAAAGCCGGCCTTCTGGGTTCATACTTCGGGTAGGTCCGGTGAATATCGCTTCAAGTGGATCCCCATAAGCAAGCAATTCTGGGAAGCGCTGGGGCCAGTTGTTTGTGCATCGAGGCTTTTCGCTACCTGTAAGCATAAAGGAAATGTTGCTGTGGGGCTTAACTCCAGGATTTTATATGCTACTGCTCCCTTTCCTTATACCAGTGGTCTTATTGCCCGTAGAACTCAGGAGGATTTTAACCTCAGATATCTTCCCCCTCTCAACGAATCGGAGCAGATGTCTTTCATGGAGAGATTGGATAAAGGGTTTTGGATGGCTTTGTCCGGTGGGTTGGAGGGATTTTGCGGCTTAGCCGGCATCCTGGTGGCGATCGGTGAACGTTTTAGCAGTGGTTCCAACATTATCAAGCTTTCGTCGTTACTGACCAAGCCGGGAGCGCTTTTCAGGTTGACAAGGGGTTCGATCAGGAGCAAGTTAGCCGGCCGCCGCATATTGCCCAAGGACATATGGTCTCTAAAGGGTATAGCTTGTGGCGGTACTGATAGTGTTATTTACAAAGAAAGAATAAGAGAAATGTGGGGTATACGCCCTCTGGAAGTGTATGTTGGTACCGAGGGTTTAGTCATAGCCATGCAAACCTGGGATTATACGGGCATGACATTCGTCCCAAATCTAAATTTCCTGGAATTCATTCCGGAGTCTGAGCATTTTAAATGGAATCAGGACAATTCTTATCAACCGAAGACGGTTTTGCTTAACGAGGTAAAGGCCGGGGAAAACTATGAGATAGTTATCACTAATTTTCATAGCGGCGCCTTGGTCAGATACAGGGTCGGTGATATGATCCGGATAACCGCTCTGCGGAATGATACCCTTGGTATAAACATTCCCCAGATGGCCTTTGAAAGGCGGGCTGATGAGCTTATTGATATTTCTGGTTTTACCCGTCTGACAGAGAAGATTATCTGGCAGGCGATAGAAAACACCGGCATACCTTATGTAG
>CAZABI010000135.1:0-4302 GCA_964483235.1 uncultured Dehalococcoidales bacterium
TACGACAGTAGTCAATATCGATTCTTTAGGCCAGCCTGTATTTAAGAATTTGTTCCCCGGGGATACAGTCTGTATAAACAGCGCTCCTTTTGAACTTTTTATAGATCCGTCAGGAGGTGTTTTTTCAGGGCCCGTAAGTGGTGCTTACCTCGATCCCTCAAAAGCTGTAGTTGGAACAAATACAGTGTCATATAAATATACAAATATAAAAACAGGATGCTCAATTATTTCAGATGTCTCTTTTAAATTATCCCCAATACCTGATATATCTTTTATTCCGGCAGACGTATGTATTGAGAACAATACCGACACAACTTACTTTATCAATAATACAGTATCTGCCGATTCAGTTAAATTATGGAACTGGGAATTTGAATTTAATGTCCCCGGCGGATCACTACCTAGTGATTTAAAGGATCCCGGCTACCTCTATAAATCAGGAAGTTTTCATACGGTAACTTTGACTGCAACCACAGTTACCAATTGCACAACCAGTAAATCGAAAACAATTGACCTGGGAGTCAGGCCTGTAGCCGATTTTTACTGGAAGAACGAGTGCTTCCATCTAAATGACTCTATTATGTTTTTTGATTCAAGCTTTTCAATTTCAGGTATTGTTTCACAGAGCTGGGACTTTTTTGATGGAGGCCCACTTATTACAGTCCCGAATCCCAAATATCCCAAGAGCATACCCGGAGACTTTAAAGTTCAGCATATCGTTAAAACAAGCTTTGCAAATTGTGCTGATACAATAACAAAAAATATTTATATCCGTCCTACTATTTCACTTGGCACCGATGATTATTTTGAGAACTTTGAATCCGGTAACGGCGGTTGGATTAAAGGTGATGAAGCGGTTAACAACTGGACACTGAGTAGCCCTGACAGAGATGTTATTAATACCGCTGCTTCGGGTGACAATGCATGGTTCACCGGTTATGATATCACTGCCTTTAATAAAGAATCTTCTTCCGTCATATCTCCATGTTTTGACTTTACCGCTTCAAAGAGACCAATGATCAGTCTCCAGTTGTGGAAACGTTTTGCCCCCGACCGGGATGGCGCTGCTCTTCAGTATAAGATCAAAGAAGGTGACTGGCAATATGTTGGAACACTCAATGACGGTATAGACTGGTACAACTCAACTCTTATAAACGGACGTCCGGGAGGTGAAAAGGTTGGATGGACATCACCTATTGGGAATCCTGATATAAAATGGATTGAGTCAAAACATACTTTGGATAACCTGATAGGAAATACGGATGTAAAATTCAGGATTTCCTATGGTTCTGACGGTACATCCACAAACTATGATGGTGTCGCTTTTGATGATATTATGATCTCGGAGCGAACAAGGAATGTTCTTCTTGAACATTTTGAAAATTCCTCCGACATAAAGAGCAGTGAAGCAACAGCCCTGGTAAATACTATAGCTCAAAACAGCAAGGATATTATTAATATCCAGTATCATACAAATTTCCCCGGGAACGATCCATTTTATGATGATAACCCTGGTGACGCAAGTGCCAGAATTCTATTCTATGGACTAACTAAAGCACCTTATTCATTTATCGATGGGGGTACAAGGAAAGATAGTATATATCCGGATAATAATTATGCAAACATTTTTGATTATGTACTTGCCAGTATAGATAGTAATGATGTTAACAGAAGAAGCCTGATCAATCCTCGTTTCGACATTTCACTAAATACGACTGTTTCGGGTGGCGTTATATCGTTTACTGGTCAGATCACGGCGCTGGAAAATATCAATTCTGATAACCTGACACTTTATCTTGCAGTAACGGAGAAAGAAAATGATGAAGAGACAGGTGCTAATGGAGAGACAATCTTCTATAATATCTTCAGGAAGTTTATTCCTGATGCAGGGGGGATAAATCTGAAAGGTTCCTGGACAGAAGGTGAGTCTATTCCCATTACAGAACAGTCGTGGGTTATTGAGAAGATTAAAAGTTCAGCTGATATTGAAGTCATCGCCTTTATTCAGAATAATACCACGAAAGAACTCTATCAGGCGACTTCAGAAATTAAACATGATATAATTGTTGGCATAGAAACTCTGTTCCAGGGTAAGGGAAATGATTTTGCAATTTACCCTAACCCAACTGTTAATAAATTCACAATTGTTTTTGAAGAACCTCTTGCTCATGATACGGATATCAGAATTTACAATTTGCAAGGCGTTGTAATTAAGTTATTCAAGGTTAGCTCAGGAATTTCTGAATATGTTATTGAAAAACCGGGACTGAAAGGTGGTATTTATCTTGTACGTGTCTCATCAGGTGGAAGAGACCTGGGCTTCAGAAAACTGATAGTTTCCGGGGATTGATTTAGAATTTTCTTATCAAGTAATAAGATAGGCGTAGTTACAAACTACGCCTATCTTATTACCAATGGATATAAATATTTAACTAAATTTGCCGCGGATTTACTGCTCTGAACAAGGACACCTTGTTTTATGTTAATGTATTTATATACCTATATTATAATATGAAGAACAGAAAAACTTTATTAATGATACTCGATGGATGGGGTATTGGCAATGGGTCTAAGTCTGATGTAATAAGCCAGGTACCTACTCCCAACCTTACATTTTATAAAAATAACTATCCAAATTCCATACTTCACGCCTCGGGGGAGGATGTTGGACTGCCTGATGGGCAGATGGGAAATTCGGAAGTGGGTCATCTTAATATTGGAGCCGGTAGAGTTATATACCAGGATCTGGTGAAGATTAATAAAGATTGCAAGACAGGGGAGATTAAGAAAAACGGAGTATTGACAGAGGCTTTCTCATATGCCCGCGACAATAACAAGCAGGTCCATTTTTTGGGGTTGATGTCCGATGGAGGTGTGCATTCGCTCGATAAGCATCTTTATTTCCTCTGTGATATGACAAAGGATTATGGACTAAAGAATGTCTTTATTCATGGGTTTGGTGATGGACGTGATACTGATCCTCGTAGCGGAATAGGTTATATGAAGAGTCTTTTGGATCACTTAAAGGGATCGGACGCGAAGGTAGCCTCCTTTATTGGAAGGTATTATGCTATGGACCGTGATAAGCGGTGGGAGAGAGTTAAGGAGGCATACCATCTGATAGTTAATGGAACAGGAAAGCCTGCTGTTAATATATTAGATGCAATGCAAGAGTCTTATAATGATGGCGTTACCGATGAATTCATGAAGCCTGTTGTAATCACCGGTGAAAATGGTGATCCAATAGGGAAGGTGAAAGAGGGTGATGTCATTGTTTTTTTCAACTTCAGAAATGACAGGGCAAAAGAGCTGACCATTGCACTGACTCAAAAAGATATGCCTGAGAATGGAATGCTTACCATGCCACTTTTCTATTGTACCATGACCCCCTATGATTCTACCTTTAAGGGACTTCATGTTATTTATCCCAAGGAAAATGCTGAACATACAATTGGTGAAGTGCTTGCAGAAAAGGGGAAACACCAGCTTAGAATAGCAGAAACCGAAAAATATGCACATGTAACATTCTTTTTCTCCGGAGGGAGAGAGGAGGTATTTACCAATGAAGAGAGGATAATGATCCCTTCCCCCAAGGTAGCAACTTATGACCTTCAACCTGAGATGAGTGCCTATAAGGTAAGAGATGCTGTTGTTAAAGCAATTGAATCTGAAAAGTTTGATTTTATCTGTCTTAACTTTGCAAATGGTGATATGGTAGGTCATACCGGTGTTTATGACGCGATAAAAAAAGCAATAGTAACGGTTGATGAGTGTGCTGGATCTGTAATTAAAGCAGCACACGATTCGGGATACGATGTTGTGATAATTGCTGACCATGGTAATGCTGATAAAGCAACTAATGAGGATGGATCACCGAATACCGCACATTCTCTTAATCCGGTCCCATGTATTCTTGTTAGTGATCATTATTCTAAGATAAATGAGGGGATACTGGCTGATGTAGCACCGACATTACTGACTATAATGGGGATAGACATACCAAAAGAAATGACAGGGAAGGTGCTGGTCTAGGAAGAATTTCGGATTTTGGATTGTGGATCTTGGATTTTTTTCAACCCGCATTCCGCAATCCACTATATTATATTATGCTCCGAATAGACGATACAATATTCAGTCTCGACATTCTCGAAAAGAAATTTTGCTGCGATTTGCCGCTGTGCCGCGGTAATTGTTGCAGATATGGCGATTCGGGAGCTCCATTAAGTGCCACCGAAGTACATATTCTGGATGATATATGGGATGAAGTTAAGCCCTATCTGAGAGCTCAGGGAGTTGCCGCCA
>CAZABI010000136.1:0-4296 GCA_964483235.1 uncultured Dehalococcoidales bacterium
ATTTTGCCGACATCTTCCGTTACGAGCGGCCGCAGGCCGGGCGCTATCGCCAGCACCACCAGTTCGGCTGCGAGGCCATCGGCGAGGCTTCACCTGTCATCGATGCCGAGGTCATCCACCTGGCGCTGACATTCTTCAGCTCGCTGGGACTTACACAATTCTCGCTGCACCTGAACAGTATCGGCTGCAGGAAATGCCGTCCCGGGTATCTGAAGAAGCTCAAGGAGTACTATGAACCCCTGGCGCCTTCCCTTTGCGATGACTGCCGCACCCGGCTGGTAAAAAATACGCTGCGGCTGCTGGACTGCAAAAGGCCGCAGTGCCAGGCGGCCGCCGACGAAGCGCCGAAGAGCGCCGATTACCTCTGCGCGGAATGCCACGGCCACTTCACTGCGTTGAAAGGCTACCTTGAAGCTCTGAAGATTGAATATATACTGAACCACCGCCTGGTGCGCGGCCTGGATTATTACACCCGGACGGTGTTCGAGATCCAGCCTGCCGGGGGAGGCTCTCAGAGTGCGCTGGGTGGCGGCGGGCGCTATGACGACCTGATCACCGAACTGGGCGGCAGGTCCACACCGGCGCTGGGCTTCGCAACGGGCATGGAACGCATCGTGGCCAACCTGAAGAGCGAGGGTATTGAAGTGCCACAGCCTGAGAAGCCGGCCGTGTTTATCGCCTGCATGGGTGATGATGCCAGGGTAGAAGGACTCAAGCTGGCCGCGCTGCTGCGTGAGGCCAACCTGCCTGTGCTGGTATCAGCCGGCGGGCGCAGCCTGAAAGCGCAACTGCGGCAGGCCAATACTGCCGGCGCCAGGTACGCCGCCATTATCGGTGACGATGAAATCAAGAACGGCACGGTCATGCTGCGCAACATGGAAACCGGCGAACAGCAGGAGCTTGAACCCGGCGATTTAATCAGTAGATTAAGTGAGACAATTTATTAAATAAGCAGGTATAATATACGTCAAGGAGTAATGAAGATGGACTGTCTGGATGCGATAAAGACGCGGCGCAGCGTGCGTCAGTACAAAGACACACCTGTGCCCGATGATGTACTGAACAAGGTGATGGAAGCCGCCCGCTGGGCGCCCTCCTGGGCCAATACCCAGTGCACACGCTATGTAATCATCAGGGACCGCGCAACCAGGGAGAAGCTGGTGGAGTGCCTGAACCGGGGCAACCCGTCTACGGAGGCCATCAGGACTGCGCCCATGGTCATCGTGGCCTGCGCCGAGCTGGGAAAATCCGGCAGTTATAAGGGCCAGGCATCGACCGACCGAGGGGACTGGTTCATGTTCGATGTGGGCATTGCCATGGAGAACCTGTGCCTGGCGGCACAGGCGCTGGGACTGGGCACCGTGCATGTAGGCTTTATCCCGGACTCGAAGAAGCTGAATGAAGTAATAGGTGTCCCGGAGGGGGTGGTCGCCGTGGAGATGACGCCGCTGGGTTACCCAGCGGCCGAGGCCAAGGCTCCCCCGCGGAAAGAGCTATCCGATATAGTATTTTACGAAAAGTACGGCAACCGTTAGAATCTAATAAGCATCCTAAACGCCTTTTCCGCCCGCTGCGGCAGATCGGCCTTGCTGATTTACCGCGCGGGCTGAAAATTTTTATAAGGAGAAAAAACAGATGACCAGGACGATTGAAGAGATCAACGACAAGATCAAAAAGGGCCAGGCGGTGGTAGTCACCGCCGAGGAGATCATCGACATCGCTAAAAAGAAAGGCGTGGCTGCCGCCGCCCGCGAAGTCGATGTGGTAACCACCGGCACCTTCGGCCCGATGTGCTCTTCAAGCGCCTATTTTAACCTCGGCCACAGCTCGCCGCGCATCAAGGTGGGCGGCGGCCGGGTATATCTCAATGACGTTCCGGCTTATACCGGCATTGCAGCAGTGGATATCATACTCGGCTGCACGGCGATTCCCGACGACGATCCCAAGAACCGCATCTACCCGGGCGAGTTCAGGTACGGCGGCGGGCATGTCATCGAAGAGCTGGTGGCGGGCAAAGACGTGCGGATGGTGGCCACGGCCTACGGCACCGACTGTTACCCGCGCAAGAAAATCGAGACCACCATCAACCTGGGCAACGTCAACGAGGCGGTGCTGTTCAACATGCGCAACGGCTACCAGAACTACAACGTAGCCGTGAACGTCGGTGAGAAGATGATTTACACCTATATGGGCGTGCTCAAGCCCAGGCTGGGCAACGCCAATTTCTGCTCGGCCGGGCAGCTCTCGCCGCTGATGAACGATCCGCTGTATAAGACCATCGGCATCGGAACGCGCATCTTTTTAGGTGGCGGTATCGGCTACGTAGCCTGGCAGGGCACGCAGTTCAACCCCTCCGGGCCGCGGACAGCAAAGGGCGTGCCCACGCGCGGAGCGGGAACGCTGGCGGTGATCGGCGACCTCAAGCAGATGAAACCCAGGTGGCTGATGGGGGCCAGCTTCCTTGGCTACGGCGCCACGCTCACGGTCGGCATCGGCGTGCCCATCCCCATACTCAACGAGGAGATACTGCAGTACACGCTGGTCACCGACTCAGACATACTGGCGCCGGTGATCGACTACTTTGAGACCTACCCGCAGCGCAAGCCGGATGTGCTGGCCGAGGTCAGCTATGCCGAGCTTAAATCGGGGCAGATAACGGTCAATGGCAAGGAGATACCAACGGCTTCGCTCTCCAGCTACCCGCGGGCGGTGGAGATAGCCAGGACCCTGAAGGACTGGATCAAGAAAGGCGAGTTCCTGCTGACCGATCCGGTCGCATCCCTGCCCGGGGTCGAATCCGGCATCAAGCTCAAGACCCTCGAGGAGCGGCTGTAAGCCTGAAGGAGAAATGAAGAGATGAAAGTAGCGAAGAAGATCGTATTACATTTCACGTCCAAGACAAGCGATAAGCCCATTGTCAGTGCGCTGATTCGCGATTACGGGCTGGACTTCAATATCCTCAAGGCATCCATATCGCCGGGAGAAGAGGGGCTGATGGTCATGGAGCTGAGCGGCGAGCGCAAGGAATATGACCGTGGGATCAAGTACCTGCAATCGACCGGCGTGGAGATACAGGCGCTGAGCCAGGATGTAACGCGCAACGAGGAACGCTGCACGCACTGCGGGGCCTGCATCATCATGTGCCCGACCCATGCCTTTGCGCTGGAAGCGAAGACGCGCAAGGTCCAGTTTGATAACTCCAAGTGCATAGTCTGCGAGCTGTGCGTCCGCGCCTGTCCGCCAAGGGCTATGGAACTGCACTTTTAGCTGCGAAAATGTGTCATTGAGACAAATCCTTTTTTCATGTCATTGCGAGGAGCGTAGCGACGAAGCAATCTCATCAACGCAGGCGCTTGCTTCGCTAGCGCTCGCAATGACATGGTGGTGATACCATGTACGAGCCGCGCACCTACCGGCATAGCATAAAGGACACCGGCCTGGTGTCCTTCACGGCGGTGGTAAAAGAGACCGACCTGTATATCCGCGCGCACAGCGACCTCACTGCGCAGGCGCTGGCGGCCATAGACGAGTACCGTCTACCGCTGGAGGACTATATTCGCTGCCATCCGCTCTTCCTGCACAGCCTTGAGCCGGTAGAGGTTGAACCGGATGCACCACCAATCGTGAAGCTTATGGCCGCTGCCGCGCTGCAAGCCAATGTCGGTCCCATGGCAGCGGTGGCGGGAGCCTTCGCCGAACTGGTAGGCGGCAAGCTGCTGGAGCACTCGCCGGAGGTTATCGTAGAAAACGGCGGCGATATCTTCATAAAGACAGACCGCAAGCGGATTATCGGCATCTATGCGGGGGACTCACCTTTAAGCGATAAACTGGGGATCGAAGTTGAGCCGGTTAAAACGCCCCAGGGAATTTGCACATCCTCGGGCACGGTGGGGCCTTCTCTGAGCCTGGGCCTGGCCGATGCCGTGGTGGTGCTGTCCCGATCGGCAGCGCTGGCCGACGCCGCAGCCACGGCGATCGGCAACCGGGTGAAGTCCGCGGACGATATCACCAGCGCCCTCGAACACGGGCAAAAGATAACCGGGGTAACCGGCATTGTCATTATTGTTGGGGAAAAGCTGGGAGCGTGGGGTGACGTGGAACTTGTTTAGTTATAGGGATAAGGCTTTAGCCCTGGCCTCTTTCATACCGTGTCATTGCGACCACGCCCAAATTATGTCATTGCGAGCCACGAAGTGGCGCGGCAATCTCCCCCGCTATACTCACTTAACCGGGTAATACCGCCTGTTCCTGGAAGCCCCCTTCACCGTAAGCAATTTCCGCTCTACCAGGTCGGCC
>CAZABI010000137.1:0-4241 GCA_964483235.1 uncultured Dehalococcoidales bacterium
CCTGAAGCTTATTGAACAGATTAAAATAGCAACCCGTACAGATATTGACTATCGAGTCCGTTTTTACCATACCCAGCAACTGATCCAGGTGCGGGGGGATGTAGCAGCATTTCTGGTTTTCCAGGTAGTTTATCTTTAGTCCTTTGATCCTGCTAAGCACTCTCATAGCCGGATCCAGGTCCACCGGTTTATCTGTAAGCTTACGGCGGAAACGGTAGCAGCCGGCGTAGTAATCTATCTCGTCTTCCAATTTGCCGCCTGTGAAGCAACGGTCGATTAACTCGCTAAAAGATATGACCTCCAGGTCGATCTCATCCTTCATGTTGGTATAGTGCGGCTCGCAGGCGCCGCAGAACAGGACAATTGATTTTGCACCCAATGCTCGGGCTTGTTCTGCGTTCTTTCTAATAAATCCCTGTGATATCTCCTTGAACCTGGCTATATCTTCATCGTTTTTCGACATTACGGCAGGCTGACCGATGGGCATCCAGCCGCAGCAATGCTCTTTCGGTAACAAAGTGTAGCTCACCTGATAATGATCAAGTATGTTCTTCAGCGCTTTAAGAACGTGCGGCATGATTTCGACCTGAAAACAGCCAGTAATTATGACATACTCGGCTTTCATACCTATCGGGTAACCAATCTCGTCGACCAGTATTTTCGCCTTCCTGTTACCTGCCCCCCGACAGTCCCCGTAGCTTTCAATATTCCTGATCGCTTCCTCATTAATCATTTAACGTTCCCCATTACTCTTTCACTGATATTGTAACCCGACACTGTCATATGCCGGTCAAGATCATTCGAGTAGTTTCTTAATAAAAGCTATCTCAGCCTCCACAATCTCGTCCATGGGTTCACCTGTATAGGCATCAAAGTGACCAATCGGCATCCTGATCAACGCCACTTGCTTAATCCTTTCCGCAGCCGCTTCCACTGTTGTCGCAGGTATCAAGCTGTCATGTTCCGCATAGATCATGAGTACAGGACAGTTAATTTTATCGGCACAATTTGTCGGCCTGTATAAAGGCAGTGTCAGCAATATACGTGCCGGGCAGCGGTTCTGCCATTGTGTGTCAGCGGGTATCAGTACCAGATAACCTTTCTCTGCATCCGGAGTGTTTAAAACGCCGAAGCGTCCGTTTTCCCCCACGATATTTATGTAGTGCGGCTTTATCCCCAGAAGCATGGAGGGAATATCCAGCATTGCATGCCCCAGCGCCTTGAGCAGTAGTCCGGGGCTATAGATACCGGCCGAAGCCAGGCCGTCAACGAATGGCATTTGTACAACAACGGCGAAGATGTCATGGTTTTTCGCTGCCGTCGCCAGTGCATGCCCTCCACTGAAAGATGTCCCCCATAGTATGATTTTACTATGGTCTATTAAGTCCAGGGTACGGACATGTTCCAGCGCATTCTGCCAGTCCTGGAGATGCCGTGACGGGCTGATCAGGTTCCTCGGCTCACCTTCGCTCTCACCGAAGTTACGGTAATCAAAAAGGAAAACGGCCAGCCCCTGCCCGATAAAGCGTTCGGCATATGGCTCCAGTCCAAATGATTTCTCCGCGCCGAACCCGTGCGCCATGATGATCACGGGAGGCCGGGTTATTCCATCCGGTATTAGCAGCACACTGGCGCATTTCAGGCCATGGCAGGTAAAATCCGAATGAATCCGTTGCATGTTAAAGCTGGAAACTGTTTAAAGGATGGTTTTATATGCCTTTACTGAATGTGCATAGCATAACTATAAAGCTGATAGGTGTCAATCAAATTAATCCATCCCCTCTTGAATTAAAACTGCCGAAATCAATGGGATTTTGGTATAATGCCAGTTGATAGACCTCCGATTTACAGACTATGTTTAACTTAATGCCCCGCAACGACAAGTTCTTCGACCTGTTCGAACTCAGTGCACAGAATATGGTGAGGGCTGCTGAGAGCCTGAAGGGAATCGTCTACAGCACAGATGGTATAACCGAGAAAGTCGAGGAGCTTACCAAGATTGAAAACCAAGGCGATACCATCACCCACCAGATAATGTACCAGCTCAACCGGTCGTTTATTACCCCGTTCGACAGGGAGGATATATCAGAGCTGGCCCATTCACTAGATGATGTCACCGACCTTATTCATGCTGCCGCTGACACCATGTTTCTTTACAAGGTCAAAACACCGGGCAAGCGCGCCCGGGAAATGGCAGATATCATTATACAGATCACCGTCGAGGTAGAGAAGGCCATACCTCGCATGCGCAAGCATAATGAAAATCTCGAGGATATACTCAGCCGTTGTGTAGAGATAAACAGGTTGGAAAATGTAGCTGACAGGATTTACCGCTCTGCACTTAAAGAGCTTTTCGAAGATAACACCGAAATCGCCGATGTCATTAAATGGAGGGAGATCTTCGAGCATATGGAGGCCGCCACGGATATGTGCGAAGACGTTGCCAATGTGCTTGAAGGTGTGGCCCTCAAGCACGCTTGATTCATAACACTAAAACGTCAACGCTATTTTCCTGGGGGTTGATATGTCTCTAAAAGATCTCGTCTATTCCAACCGAAGCTACCGCCGCTTCCACCAGGATGTGAAGATAAGTCTTTCTACTCTTAAAGAACTGGTAGACCTGGCCAGGATGTCAGCCTCTGCCATGAATATCCAGCCCTTAAAATACATGCTCTCCTGCGATCCCGCTAAGAATGCGCTTATCTTCCCGACACTTGGCTGGGCAATGCAGCTTAAGGACTGGCCCGGACCGGAAGAAGGGGAAAGGCCTTCAGCCTATATCATCATCCTGGGAGACCTGCTCATCAGCAAACATTTTGGAGTAGATCCGGGTATTGCAGCCCAGAGCATCCTGCTGGGTGCGATTGAAAAAGGTCTAGGCGGATGCATGATAGCCACTATTAAAAAAAAGGAACTGGCCGAAGCATTAAAGATCCGTGAGGTATTTGAGATAGTCCTGGTGATCGCGCTTGGCAAGCCTAAAGAGAAGGTCATAGTAGAAAAAGTCGGGCTGGACGGGAAAACAGGTTACTGGAGGGATGCCGAAAGAGGACACCACGTGCCTAAGAGGTCACTGGAAGAGATAATCTTGGGCTAAGTTAAAATTGTCCTACTGTCCCAGACGTACAATACGCCCATCCACATCTGCTACGACTGGTGAATGCTCTGCTATGTAATCTGCCAGCAGGTCTGCCAGGCTGAAGCCAAGGTCGATCCTGTACCTGGCGTTTGTCAACTCAGCGTATCCGTCACCACCCTGAGCCAGGTAGTCCGTGGTAGCCACCCTGTATATTTTTTCCATAACAATCGGTTCATAATCCCCATTGATCTGTACATATACATCCTTTATTCGCCGGCCAGGGGACGCTGCCGGGTCCCACGTATATTTAAGCCTTGCAACCTGCGGAAACCTGCCCTTGACCTGCTCGACCTGGCTGACACCGTTCTCCAGGCTGGCGACGATCTGACTGCCCGTCAAATCCACACCGATAAGGTAGTTGTCAAACGGCAGGGACTCCATCACCTGTCCCAGTGATATATCGCCCGCCGGGATGGACGTCCTGATAGCACCGCCATTAAGCAGGGCCAAATCCGCCTTTATATCGGCCGCTTTGGCCAGCATGGCATCGGCCACCAGGTCACCCAGGTTGGTTTCTTCCGTCCTGACATGTGCTTCTTCGCCGTCAAGAAGTGTCTGTGAAGAACCTATCATTTTTTGCATGAGTTGTGATATCGGTTTACTATACTCCGTCAACTTGGCCGCGCAGACCCGGCCTTCCTCAATCTTTTCATCAATAGTCACGAGGTTGCTGCCATCCCACTGCTTTATCACTCCGTCATCCGTAAAATCAAGTTCCAGTAATCCCGCGTACCTGTTAAAACAGCCTGCCTGTACAACCAGGGTTTGGCCCTTATCCGTGGTTACGGCAGTCGGATAAATATCAGGAACCGTATGGCTGTGACCTCCGACAATAAGATCAATTCCTTCGACTGCTGCTGCCAGCTTGATGTCCTCATCCCAGCCGATGTGAGTCAGAGCGATAATACGATTAATGCCTATACTTTTAAAGTATTCCACAGCCTTTTTCGCGGATGCGACATGATCGTTGATTGCAATCTCGCTGCCCGGAGAAGATATCTCTGCGGTGTCTTCGGTAGTCAGCCCGAAAACACCATAGCGCGATTTACCTTTTTCGATAACAGTCCATGGCTCAATTTTACCGGCCAATACTTTGCACCCG
>CAZABI010000138.1:0-4192 GCA_964483235.1 uncultured Dehalococcoidales bacterium
GCCCTGACCTGCGACATCAGGATCGCCTCGGACAAAGCACGGTTCGCCTTCCCTTATATTAAATACGGTGTCCTGTCCGCCGGCGGCGCCACCCAGCGCTTGCCGCGCCTGGTCGGACAGGCCAAAGCCATGGAACTGCTGCTGACCGGAAGGGAGATCGATGCTGAGGAGGCGCTTGATATCGGCCTGGTCAACCGTGTAGTGCCCGGGTCCGATGTGCTTACGGCGGCCATCAAAATGGCCGAGGATCTGTCTGAAAAAGCCTCGCTGGCTGTCAGGTACTGCAAGGAGGCTGTGCTCAAGGGGCTCGACCTCACGCTGGAGCAGGGCCTGCGCCTGGAGGGCGACCTCTACTTCCTGCTGCATACCACCGAAGACCGCACCGAGGGCATCAACGCCTTTAAGGAGAAGCGCCGGCCGGAGTTCAGGGGTAAGTGATGTCTGGATTCGAGACCATCATCTACGAGAAGAAAGGGCGTGTCGCGTATATTACGCTCAACCGTCCCAGGGTGCTGAATATCTACAACGTCCGCATGCGCGATGAGCTGTACGAAGCGCTGGGTGCGGTCAGGGGTGATCCCGATGTGCGCGTGCTGATATTGAAAGGCGCGGGCGAGAAGGCCTTCTGCGCAGGCGCCGATCTGACTGAGTTCCTTTCGGCCCCGTCTCCTACCAAAGCACGCCATGCGCGCTGGCAGAGGGATGTCTGGGGCTTATTTCTGGGCCTGCCTCAGCCGGTCGTCGCCGCCCTGCACGGCTACGTGTTCGGATCCGGCATTGAGATGGCCATGTGCTGCGATATCAGGATCGCCGCCGATGACTGCATGTTCGGCCTGCCGGAGGTAGCTCTGGGCATCATACCCGCGGCCGGCGCCACGCAGACCGTGCCGCGCGCCATTGGACCGGGACGGGCGCTGGACTTTATGCTTAACGGCGGGCGCGTCAACGCGCAGCAGGCACTGAAAATGAAGCTGATCAACCGTGTAGTGCCGCGCGCTGAATTGCTGCCTGTTGTGGAAGAAATGGCCGGGCAGATAGCCTCGTTTGACCAGCATATTGTCCGAGCCCTCAAGAATTCAGTTCGCCGCGGCCTTGATTTACCCCTTGCCGAAGGCCTGGCACTCGAACGCCGTTGCCATGTGTGAGGGCTTTAGACTCACCCGTTCATGGACAGGGCTGAAGCCCCGTCCCTATATTTGAATGTGTCCTTGAGAGGAATTTTTTACATGTCATTGCGAGGAGCACAGCGACGAAGCAATCTCCCGGCGTTATTCATTCGATCATGAGATTGCTTCGCTTCGCTCGCAATGACACGAGAAAAGGGCCCGCCATGACAGAAACAACAAAATATGGTGTAATAACTGAATGAAATACGGTATCGCGGCCCAGCTTCTCTCCTTCGTCCTGCCGGTCACCGTGCTCATCATCGTTCCGGCGGGCATACTCCGGGGCACTGGCGAGTACCCACTGGGCTGGGGTCTGCCCCTGGTGTGGGATATTATCTCGATTGCGGCCGGTGTGGCGCTGATGGCCTGCGGCCTCTTCCTGCTGTCGTGGACCATCCAGCTTTTCAACAACATCGGCAAAGGCACACTGGCGCCCTGGTCGCCCACGAGTAAGCTGGTGGCTATCGGGCCTTACCGTTATGTGCGCAATCCCATGATCAGCGGCGTGCTGATTACCCTGCTGGGTGAGACGCTGGCCTTCGGCTCCTTCGGCCTGCTCATCTGGTTCCTCACGTTCTTTATCATCAACCACATTTATTTCATTGTCTCTGAAGAGCCGGGCCTGGTGAAAAGGTTTGGTGACAGCTACCTTGAATATAAAAAGAACGTCCCGCGCTGGATACCCCGCCTCAAGCCGTGGGAGGGATAAATATTTAACATGTTATTGATAGGTTATTTTTTACATGTCCTTGCGAGGAACGCAGTGACGAAGCAATCTCATGAATCAAACGCGTCATTGCGAGCCCAGAAGGGGCGTGGCAATCTTAACCACAAAGACCGCCACGTCGGCTTCACCACCTTGCAAAGACACATAGGTGATTCATGATGACAGGCAAAAAATTACTGGCTCTAGACGAAACTTAATAAGGATGACTTAGCCGATGTTTGTCCAGAAATCAGACCGTATTAATTTTTTTTCGCATCTTACCGGCGCGCTGGCCATGCTGTCCGGCTATATCGTGCTGCTGGTTAAATCGGCCGGTTCGGTGCAGAGTATCGTACTGTCCACTGTTTACAGCCTGTGCGCCATCTTCATTTTCGTTTGCAGCTCCATTTATCACGGCCAGAAACGCGAGGAGGACCTTTATAACCCCTGGCGCAAGCTGGACCATATCGCCATCTTCTTTATGATAGCAGGCACTTATACTCCCATCTGCTATGTTTACCTGGATATTTGGTGGCGCTGGAGCATTATCGGTGCACAGTGGCTGCTGGTCATTATCGGGCTTGTTTTCAAGCTGGTTTACATACAGAGCCCGCGCTGGTTGACGGTACTAATTTACGTCCTTATGGGCTGGATGGTGCTGATACCACTTTACCAGTTGATCGGGGCCATGCCGGCTATCTCGCTATGGCTTCTGCTGGCCGGTGGTGTGGCCTATACCGTGGGCGGGATTATTTATGCGCTGAAAAAGCCCAATCCCGTTCCCGGGCTCTTCGGCTTCCATGAGATATTTCACCTGCTGATCCTGCTTGGGGCCGTCTTGCATTATGGTGTAATCTATATTGCTATAGCAGGGTAAGTGGAGCGTCGCTGACAATTTGGAGGACGAAGATGAAAATCCAACTGCTCGGTGCTCACAACGTCGAAACTGACACGGCCAGGCTGCCCGGCCTGCTTGTCGATGGCGTGATTGCGTTGGACGCCGGCGGTCTGACCTCCTGCCTCTCGCTTGAAGCCCAGGGAAAAATCAGGGCCGTGCTGCTGACGCATCATCACTTCGACCATACGCGCGACCTGGTGACGCTCGGTATGAACAATACCATCCCACCCTCCACGGTGGATGTCTACGGGCTGCGGGAAACGCTGGAGGTGGTCTACCTTTACCTGCTGGACGGCAAACTATACAAGGACTTCACCCTTGCGCCGGCCGATGGGTCGCCGCGTATGCAGCTCAAGCCTGTGGCGCCCTACCAGCAGCTATTAATAGAGGGACTTATGGTTATGCCTGTACCGGTCAGGCACGCCGTATCCGCGGTTGGATACGCGGTGGCTTCCGGCGCCGGCAACGGCATCTTCTACACCGGCGATACCGGTCCTGGCTTGCAGGAGTGCTGGGAGAGGATTTCTCCGCGCGTGCTGTTCATCGAGGTAACCGGTCTGAACCGCATGGAGGAAGCAATGCTGCGGCTGGGGCACATGACTCCCGCCCTGCTGGCCGGCGAGCTGAAGCAGTTCCGGGAGCTTAAGGGCTACCTGCCGCGCGTCATCGTCACGCACCTGCCGCTCCAGATTGAAGCAGAGTTGCGGGCGGAGCTTGAGCAGGCGGGCAAAGAGCTCGGTATGGAGATCGAGGTAGGCTACGAAGGCCTGACCATCGATATTTAATTTACTTTACGATTTTGTCACGTCGAACGGTATCTGTTTGCCATCCTGCGGATAATCGTAAAAGCCCTTGCCTACCTTGCGGCCCAGGCGGCCTGACTTCACTACTTTAAACATCAATTCCTTAAGTCTGCTGGCTTGCTTTAACCCGCGTATTATCCTCGATATCTATGACTAAATAGATACTTTCTGACAAAGCCAGGAATCCGATCCCCAGTAAGCCGAAGATTATAAATCCCATGCTAATAAAGACAATTGCTGCAAACCCTCCCGTAGCTCGCAGCGGTGAGTTAGACATGGCATAGCCTGCCCCCCCTGCTATATTGAAGATTATCGTGAACAGACCACCCGCAACGATGATAAGCCATCCAATCACTTTGTAGATCATGCCAATTATTCGCAACGCAATGTATTTCCTTTCCTGTGAATCCTGTTTCTTTAATTTGGGTTGCTGTTGCGCCACTGTTGTAGCCGGCTGTGCAGGCTGTGCCTGATTTGAGTAATTTTGCTGTGTAATAAATTGATTCACTGGAGTTCCACAGACCGGGCAAAATCTGGTTCGTAAATCGACTTTTTCACCGCAGGAAGCGCAAAAACCGGTCAGTAGCGAACCACAGATAGAACATGTCTGTTGATACGG
>CAZABI010000139.1:0-4190 GCA_964483235.1 uncultured Dehalococcoidales bacterium
GAAGCAACGCGATTGACGAAATGGTACCAGTAGAAATCCGTAAGGATTTTCGACTCGCGCTCGTGTCCGGCGAGTCGGAAGCGCGGGTAGTCTTTCGGAAGGCCGTCGAAGGCACCGGACACCTCGCCGGAGTCGCTGCTGTAGCCGAGGAAGATCCCCTTGTCTTTGGCCCAGCCGCGGTATTTTTCCATCACGTCGGATGCGGCGGCGCCGGAGGCTAAGCTCTCCCAGACGTTTTCGGCTGTGCCGGTGATGTCATTGGTTCGCAGCGCCCAAAGGCCCGCGCCGGAGACGCCCCGGTCGGTGTTGCGCTCGATGATGATGAATGTGACGTTAGCTCCGACCTCGGCCGAACCGGGCGATTTTACATAGAGCTTCTTCTGGTCGGCCAGGGTGATGTTGATCCTGGCGACAGCCGGGGAGTATTCCTCCAGGGTGGCCACGAGAATGTACTGGCCGCCATCCAGAAATGAATAGACGACCTGGCCGTTGTCACCGGTGTAGCCGAGCAGGATGCCTGATTCTTTAACCGCGGCTGCGTACTTGACAGCTGCCGTGGTATTGGCCGGATCGGCCTTAATCACCGTTGCATTGACTATAGCTACAGGCGCCGTGGCAGTGACAGACACGACGGAATCGGCCTGTGCCGTAGTGGAAGACCCGCTTGAGCCGGCGCTGGATGAAGAGATCACGCGCGGCTGCACCGGTTTCACGGTGACCGGCGGTACGTTAAGCGTGTCTATCTTTTGTGCATAGACTGCGGCCTTTGCCACAGGCTGTTGAGTATACCTTTCATAGACAGTGATAGTGACCGGCTCGTTGACCCCGGCTGAGCCGGGGGATTTGATGTTCAGCCCCTTTTTAGCGGCCAGAGTGACGGTCAGGCGTGAGAAGCCGGGGATGAAGCCGTCCTTGGTTGCGACCAGCATATACCGGCCGCTGTTGGCGAACTTGCCGGTGACAACACCGTCACTGCCGGTGAGACCGATGAATGTCCCATTGGCCTCGGCCTGGGACTCATACTCGGCCAGTATGTTGGCATAATTCATTTTTTCAGCCGAGATAACCAGGTCGCTGGTCTTCAGGGCATATACCGAGGCGCCCGCGACGGTCTCGCGCCCGTATTTGCTGAAGACGGTGACGGTTGCCGGCTGATTTACCTCGACCATATTTTTGACCTTGATCATCAGCGTGGGGGATGGCGCCGTCGCCGTCGTAGCGCTTTCGTCATTTTCGGCGAAGACCGGTGAAGCGACCGGGATAGTCATGGTCAGTGCGATGAGCAGTGAGAAAATACTGTAAAAAATGCGTTTCAAAATTGACCTCCTTTTGTGAACTTAATGATTAGAAGTTGAAGAAACCCTTCGTTATGTACACATTTATGCCTCCTCAGGAATGAATTCCCGACAGTAATAACGATGGGCAGCGGAATTGGTTTAGGTGCGAACAGAAAAAATGTTCAGCGGAATACAGGAAACGCGGGATTATTTAAGTTAATACACTAAACAGGCGTCTGCTCAAGCAATTCCTGCAGGAGAAGTTTCAATTCTTCGAAGCGGTATGGTTTAGATAGTGCGCCCTTCAGGCCGTACCGGCGGAAATCACTCAGCATGGGGTCATCGAAATACCCGCTGGACACGATGATTTTGGCGGCCGGATTGGCCTGCAAGATCGCCTTGATCGTTTCCTTTCCGCTCAACCTGCCGGGGATAGTCAGGTCAAGAATTACGACAACGTACGGTTTGCTGTCGTCCATGGCTTTCCTGAACTTATCAAGCGCCTCGGGACCATCCAGTGCAAACTCAATATTCTCATAGCCCAGGCGGTGGAGCAGGCGGATGCCTACGCTCCTGACGACAGCGTCGTCATCGACAATCAGTATCCTCTCACCAGGTGCTACGGGTGTTCGCTCAGCTTGTGGAGGTTCCGGGCGGGCGGTGGAAGCCGGCACGAAGATGCGCACGGTCGTGCCTTGCTTAACTGCCGATTCGATGGTGATCATACCAAGGTGACTCTTAATGATTGAATACGCAATACTCAAACCAAGACCGGCCTGGTTTTTACCGGTGGTGAAATACGGGTCGAATACCCTGGGAAGGTGTACGGCGGCTATACCATGTCCCCGGTCTTCCACGGTAATATTTACATAATCGCCCTCGGGGAGATTGGGTACCTCATTATCTTCGAGATGGACATTGGCTGCTGATAAATTGATGACCCCGCCGCTATGCATCGACTGGGCGGCGTTCCGGATAATGTGGCTGACGGCCTGGCTGAACTGGCCTTCGTCTATCTCCACTGCATGCAGGTTATCAGCGATATGGAAATTGCACCACACATTCGACAAGCTCAGGACGAAATTAGCTGTATCCTTCAGAAGCGGCGCTAAGGAAACTACCCGTTTTTCGGGCTCCCCGCTTTTACTAAAAGTCAGTAGCTGCCGTGCCAGGTCGCGTGCGCGGGCGGTTGATCTTTCAGTCTCCTCCAGTAGCTTATAATGCTGGGTGCCCGGTTCCGTCTCTGCCAGCAACACGCTCAGGTTGCTGATAACACGAATTAACAGGGAGTTAAACTGGTTGGCTATACCACCGGCCATGTGGGCCACCGATTCCATCTTCAGTGCGCGCAGCAGGTCTTCCTCGACCCGTTTTCTCTGCGATGTATCATGCACCACGCTCAGGATCAACTTCTTCCCGTCCATCTCGACGATGCTCATATGGATTTCCACCGGGAATGAGCTGCCGTCCTTTTTTAAGTGCGCCGCTTCAAAGGTGGTCTTACCCTTACGAAAGAGTTCCTTTATCTTCTTCTCAACCGTAGCATGATACTCCGGCGCGACAACCTGGAAGATATTAGCCTTCAGCATATCATCCCGGTTGTAGCCGCGTGTCTGGTAAGCTGCCTCGTTCACATATATAAAATTGCCGTCGGCATTTCTCAAGAAAATAGAATCGGAAGTCGAGTCCAGCAACCTGGCGCCCAGCGCCAGCTCTTCAACCAGCCTTTTATAGTCGGTTACATCGTGGATACTGATCAGGAAACCCAGGCAGGCACCGGCGTCATCCTTAACCGGCGTCGCATTCAAAGTCACATAAACGCGGGCGCCGTCCTTGCGTAGAAGCTCGCAATCAAGCGCAGATGCCGGGCCCTGGCGGATGCTGTCCAGGTATTTGGTAAACTCGCCGGCTTTATGCCTGGCCATCAAATAGATAAACGGCTTTTCCTTAAGTTCCTGGTGACTGTACCCCAGCATTGATTCCAGGTAGGGATTGGCCATCAGTACCATGGCGTCCGGGCTGATCATACAGATGGCATGCTGAACCAGTTCGCAGGCGCGGCAACCGCGTTCCGTGAAATCCTCGAGCGTGATCTCCGACCTGGAGGTTTTGCGGGTTAAGGACTCAAGCCGGCTGATTTCCTTGCGCAGGTCCGACAGCTCTTTGATGAGCTGTTTCTTAGTCTTTCCCTCGTCTTCCATAGCCCATACCCCCGATGACCGCCTGCAATACACGGCCTCTAATACTAATGATACTACTTATTCTTATTTGTTGAAATCCCGCGCCGGTAGATGGATAATGCTTGACATCGGTCCCACCCTCTGCAATAGTATATTCATATAGTTTCTATTATTGTTCGTTCGTGTGTTGGAAAGCTGATGAAAGCAGAGACCGACAATTCCGATTTATTTACGCGGCATGAAGTAACCGTCTGCACCGGCGATTGCCTGTTCTTAGGCGCCATGCGATGCGGGATCAACCAGCGTCTGATCGATGCACTAAACGAAGGGGTACCTTATGGCGCCTCGACCCGCAGCGTGCGATTTCTGCCCTTGACTGATGCCAAGGTGATGGTCAGCGACGGTGAGAAAAAAGACTATAGTAATATATATATTGCCAAAGGTAATATTATCTTCGTTGCCCGCGGTGAACACGAAGTCAAAGAGAAGATTTTAACCACCTATCCTTACCGGAAAAAAATATCTCTGCGGATAAAAATCTTTGCATTACCTTACACTATCAACGGCTGTGTCCACATCGACACCTGGGGGCAGCTCCCGGATACGATCGAATCCGATGACATGTTCTTTCCCCTTACCGATGCTGAAGTAGTGCCGGCCCTGCCCAGTAAGCAGGCACACTTCGATTTTATGGCAGTCAACCGGACAAAAATCAGCTACCTGTGCGAAGAAG
>CAZABI010000140.1:0-4179 GCA_964483235.1 uncultured Dehalococcoidales bacterium
GGATAAACCAGCTTAAATAACCATACGATGTCAATATTACTTATTAATGAGAGAACAGGCGCTAATATCACTACGCTTAGACATGAGTTAACACTTAAGCCTATAGCAGGGTCCCAGTAACCGTTGTCCCTGACTAACTCGCTTAAATAATATTCCAAATGAATATCACTACCTATAAGGTCGGCTGAAATGAGTGAGGTTTGAAGTATCATGGAAAGTGCCAGCATGTATATGAGAAAGTAGTGAGTCGCTGTAGAAAACCAATCCGTCAATACTGCCAGACAAATCAGGATAAGAACGATGATATTGAGTGCAATCAGGATTACATTCGAATCATACAAGTTGACCATCTGAGTGCCTAAAATGGACAAAAGGGGTAACAGCGCAGAGATTAAATAAACATTTAACTTGCTAAAGCGATACTGCTTACCCGGTTGATCAGCCGGGATGTACTCAACTACCGGCACATATCCTTTCTCTCGAAGATAAGCGATTACTGAAAGCAAGATGGTGATCAGGATAACTGAGATTATTAATACGGTTGCTGTAAGCGGTTGTTCTATGCCCAGGGGCGGAAACGAGAAATTAACTGATATACCCACGGCGATTGTAAATAATATGCTGAGGCCGATTGCGTAAAAGGCACTATCGGCAATACCGGCTCTATGAATTCTTAAAATACGTAATATTAATGATCCGGGCAAATAAAGTAACACGATCAAACCGAATATTTGCTGAATTAACGGCAGGCGCAGTTGACCGTGTTCCGCAACCAGCATTGAACATGCTGTAACTGTTAAGACAAGAGCTGTGACGAGCAAATGCCGTGTAAGCGGCCAGTCATTAGGTGGTGTCAACCAGCTTCTTAAATTAGATCCAACAGTCATACCACTTGCTCAAATTGAAAAGTATCCACAAGCGGGCGCTGTTGTCGGCTTTGCCCTCTCTCTGCTGCCGGAGCAGCTTGCCAATATAATCGTAATTGAAAAAGCCGCGTTCCCGTATGCGGGAGTTAAGAATAGCATCTGATATATAGCTTCCCAATTCCCCCTTGAACCATTCTTTGACCGGGGCGGAAAAGCCCTGCTTCTTACGGTAAATGATATTGTCAGGAATGATGCCTTCCACAGCTTTCTTAAGTATATATTTCTTTTGTCCGTTCTTGTACTTGAGATGGGAAGGTATGCGCAGTGCATACTCAACCAGTTCCTGATCAAGATAAGGCGCCCGGCCCTCCACCGACGTGGACATGGTTATTTTATCGACACGCATGAGTAAAAGCTCGGGCAGGCGGTGCTTGAGTTCAAGATAGATCATCCTCTGCATGAAATCGGATCCGGGCTGGAGCCGGTCGAAGCGGCTATAATGGTTCTTAATTACGTTGAAAGTATCCATGTTACTCCAGGGAAAGGAACTATCCATAAGAACATCTTTTTGTGCCTGTGAAAAGGCAATAGCTCCTCCCCAGAAAAGCTCCTCATCGGTGGCTGCGCAACGCAGTATTTCCTTTATACCCGGTCCTTTACCCACGAATGGGGATAGTGGCGCCGCTGCCTGGTAGCCCAAACGGCGCAACGCTTTCGGTAACTTCAAATACGGCTTCCAGAATGAATTGTATACATTCAGGTAGGTGACATACCCGTCATAACCGAAGAATAGCTCATCACTGCCTTCGCCGATCTGGATGACGATGGTGCCGTTATCGCGCGCCAGCTTTGAAACAAAATAGAGCGGGACGCAGACCCAATCAGCCAGGGGTTCATCCTGGTGGAAAACTAGATCAGGCACATAGTCCATAAGGTCTTTATGGTCGATTATGACCTCGTGGTGATTGGTTTTAAAATCTCTGGCCACCTGGCGGGCGTAATCAAACTCGTTGTATTTCGGTTGGTCCTTAAAACCGACGGAGAACGTATCCACCGGACGGTTCATTAGCTGTGCCATCAGGGCGACATTGGTACTGGAATCGATGCCGCCGCTTAAGAAAACACCGAACGGCACGTCCGACATCATTCTTTTTTCCACAGACTTCGTCAATAAACGCCTGATCTCCCTGACATGCTCTTCCTCCGGCAATATCTCAGCTTTTTCCGGGACTATGGCGTCCCAGTATTGCTTATGCTGAAGTATCCCGCCAGCGTCGCAAAGCACCCAGTGGCCTGCCGGCAGCTTGCTGATACCCTGGAACAGGGTCATCGGGCTGGGAGTAACGTAGAGGGTGAGATAGTGGTAAAGGGCAGTAGTATCAAGTTCCGGCCTGATCTGCGGATGCTTCAAGATAGCTTTGATTTCGGAGCCGAAAATGAATTGTCCGTGAGTAATCGTGTAATAAAGTGGCTTCTTACCGAGGCGGTCACGAGCCAGGAAAAGCTTTTCCCGGCGGCTGTCCCAGACAGCGAAGGCAAACATACCCTCCAGTTCCTTAACGCAGTCAATCCCCTTTTCCTCATACAGGTGAATGATGGTTT
Organism: uncultured Dehalococcoidales bacterium; assembly: GCA_964483235.1. Lineage (GTDB taxonomy): Bacteria > Chloroflexota > Dehalococcoidia > GIF9 > UBA5629 > CAZABI01. Next base: position 2,469 of record CAZABI010000140.1, read on the forward strand.
CTGTGTCGCACTGGGATTTATAAACGTGTCCCTTTGCTTTAAGAGACTTGCTCAGTGCAGCATGATTATAGATTTCGCCGTTGTATACAATCCAGATGCTGCCGTCTTCATTGCACATGGGTTGGTGGCCGTGTTCTGAGAGATCAATAATGCTGAGACGGCGAAAACCAAGTCCCAGGTTTCTATCAGGTGAAATGTAGATGCCGGCGTCGTCAGGCCCGCGGTGCACCATGGTATCGCGCATCGAAATAATAAGCTCAGAACTTATTACTGGCTGCGCACCTGAGTAATTATAGACGCCGCAGAATCCGCACAATTGGTATTTACCTGATTTGATTACTCAATCGGAGTGTAAAAATTGTAACCTATATGGAGATATAGATAAAGGGCAGTTAGCTTTTCTGTCCACTGTTTAGAATAAAGAATCCCAGGTTCCCGGGTACGATATTGTCTATCCAGCGCGGCAAGTAACGCTCCCTGGTATTTTAGTCCTGGACAGAAGGATTTAATTAAGTTAACGTCAGGCTTTAGATTCCAGTGTGTCTCTAAATATGCAGGTGGACAAATTGATGACCACGACCGTTTTCTCAGGGGTTGAATATGATGCGGGCGTTATTGTTATTATAGATTACATTCCCATTGGCCATCAGTGACATCAGGCCGGGGATTTCATCGAATCTATGGTAATTCCTGCCGCCATATTGGGTGCCTGCGATTACTACACCCTTTTTCGTATTCCAGGTTGCAAGGAAGATATAGCCGGGAAAAGGTGCCCTATTACTGCATTCGATAGGTTGGTTATCATGGAGGATATTTGGGGGGCTATATTTTGGATAAGCGAGTTCATCATTATAATAGTATGGTATAGTATTTATAAACTGATAATAGACAAATGCCCGCAGTTGATTAACGGATACAGGGTGGTGGTAAGCCAGTTTGCATCCCATATAGTCTGCTAAAAACACATAATCATTGTTATTGACGGCGAGAATCCAATCCGCGGCGGCCGTGTCCTGAGGGGTATAAGAGGTGCTGAGGTCAATGCGGTGGTTGGAGAGTGCAATGGAATATGGAATATCAATGAAGCTGGGAATCTGGCTCTTGCTGAGTTCGAAAACGCTGCCGCTATTGAAGATGAAATATGGAATAAATATGGCAATAAAGGGCAGCCGCACAAGGTGGGGATTGTTCAGGGCTAATTTCAACTGATACGCATTCCTGCGCAACAGCCCCGCCAATTTTGTGATTCCCACGGCGATGACCTCTCCGCCTGCTATGACCAGGGGCGACATGAGCATCAAGGTGATTTGCCAGATGCGGACACTGCCCATGCCCCAGCCGCCAACCGGCAGGACAAACATACTAAATAGAATTAAAATACTTGTTGCAGTCAACGCGATATATTCGGCCTTCAGTTCAGGGCCGATGGTAGAGGGGCGGAATACAAGCCTCAGGGTACCGAGGATCAGGCAAAGCTCTACAAGGTACTGCAAGACGCGCCAGACCTTGCCGCCGGTCGAAGCCTGTATGAAATCCAACCCGAGGGCAGTGCGCGTTAAAGGCTCTGTGATTAGAGGATTGAAAACCGAGATCCTCGCGAGCAAGTCCTGAAACAGGCCAGCGGATTCTGCCGGCGCCGTTGCGGCCGGCGCTGTGATGCTGCCATACATTAAAAAGTTTATTGAAAGATTGGCGAACAGGTTAAGGATAT
>CAZABI010000141.1:0-4162 GCA_964483235.1 uncultured Dehalococcoidales bacterium
GTCCCCGGCAGCTCTGCGAGCTGCAGCGGGTGGGAAATAAAATAGGAAAGTGGAGGTGCTAAGATGAGGAAATTCTATCTTCCACTGGCAATCCTGATTGCAACCGTAATGTTGCTCGGCACCATTGGCTGCTCAGCAGCTCCCTCCGAGCTTAAACCCTGCACTGTCGAGCTTGGTTACGTATCCAACGAGTGGGCAGGCGAGGAGGCCATCGCCGCCAACGTTTACCTCACCGTCAATAACCCCAACGCAGTCCCCGTTTCCCTCGACTCGGTGGACTACAAGCTGACCATCAATAAGACCCAGGTCGGCATGAAGACCCTCGTCCCCAGGCTGATTATTCCGGCCAACGGCTCCGTCGGCCTGTCCACAGTCAGCGTCATCGACTACTCCGCATCCCTCGCCGTCCAGCAGATCTACATCGGCCAGGGCAAGGACTATGTCACCGCCCATGTCATGGCAGCCTCGCTGTGGAAGCTTCTGGGAGGCAAGAAACCCAATTTCTGGAACTATCCGGCACTGGGCATCTACGCCGGTCTTAAGAGCGGCCCTACCGCGGCTGACGTAGCTGCCGGTAAAGCTGATGCAGCGGCTATACTTGGACTCTATGCCAAGCTGCGCGGCACGGTTGACGCTGTACAGGGCGCGCTCGATAAAGCCTGGGCTGCAGCTCCCGAAGGCCCCTGCGTCTACAACGTCGCCGGCAAGGCCACTATCTCCTACGGCAGCCTCTCCAAGGACACCACTTTCGACCTCAACTACGAGAGGAAATAGCCTCTTAATAAAACACTTCAGTCTGAAAGGCCCTCTGCGCAAAATAGCGCAGGGGGCTTTTTATATTGTCCGATTCCAAGTAATATTAAAGGAGCCTCATCTGAGGCTCCTTTTTATCAAACGCTTAGTCTATAGGTAGTACTATTTCAGGAATTTGCTCTTGACGTAATCATTATCCTGGCCGAGTCCGCATTTGACCCATTTGACTCTGGGTGGCGAGTCTGACATTTTGATCCAGTTGGCAGGCAGGGTGAACTTACCCAGTATAGGATCTTCAAATTCCTTGAACGATTTGCGCTTGGCCCAGTGCGGATTTTGCATGGTTGTAGCTGGCTTTTGCACCTCCATAATAATCGGCACACCGCCGCCGCGCCACTTCGAACGGGCTGACTTGATGCTGTAGTCCAGTGCTTTCTTAATAAGCTCGCCCGACGTATATTTCATCGTCTGCTCTTCGATTATATTGTAGAACTTCTCGATTTGCGTGAGAATGTCAGGTATGCGGTCAAAGGTGAAGCGCCAGTCATCCTCGATTTTCCAGATGTTGAGTACCTTCAGCAGGGCTCTGAAATCGTGGTCCCTGGGAGCGGCAATCGCCACAATGCCATCCTTGCTCTTCCAGAAACCATAGGGGTACAGGCAAAAGTCGTGCTTGCCAATTCTTGGCCTTGACTTGTTCCAGGTGAAGCCGATCAGAACAGGGTAGCCCACCAGCGATGCATAGGAATCGGCTGAGGCTACATCGATCATTTGCCCTTCGCCCGTGTTCTGCTTGTAATACAGTGCAATGGCCGCGGCCTGGGCTGCTTCTATCCCATTTATATACCAACCCAACCACACACCCGCACGCAAAGGCCAATTATAAGGTTCGCCCGAATCAGGGGTATCACCTATGTTGGCTGCAGCGCCGGAAGCCGCCTGGGCAGTTATATCCGAATCCGGCACACCGGCAAATTCTTTAGCCTTAGTACCATATTGCCCATACGGAGTAATCGCTATGTAGATTAATCCCGGGTTGATCTCACTCAACTGTCTGTAGCCAATGCCCCACGAATCCATCCTGCCGGGGGCAAAGGTTTCGATAACTACGTCAGCCTTTTTAGCCAGCTTCTTGAAGTCCTCGCGGTCCGATTCTTTGCGCACATCGAGGGTATAGTAGCGTTTATTGCGGGCTTCCATGATGAAGGGAACGCCTGTATTGTCGCGGTTAACGCCGTAAGGAGTGATTTTGCGGGAGGGGTCACCTTCGGGTGGCTCAATCTTGATAACTTCAGCACCAAACTCAGCTAAAACGCTCGAACATATGTCACCAGACAAATTGGCATAGCTTAAATCCAGCACTACGATATCAGTTAAGACCTCGTCCTTACCTTCAGGGCTCATCATAGCCTTGAGGAAATTCTCACGCTCTTTGCGTGAGCCGCCGTAACGTACCAGTATGGTTTCTTTTTCTTTATTGCTCATATGCTCTGCCTTATATTATTCTCCCTTGTAGCTGAAGATGGGATCGTTGTCGATATCATAATAGACGGGTGGTTTGATGCCGGGCCGGTCGTCCCAATAGCCAACCACCCTTTCCTTTTCAAGTCGTTGAATTTCCTCGTCGGAGTATCCGAGGAGCTTCTTCAGGATGAAGCGGTTATGATAGCCCAGCGGCCTGGCCAGCCATTTTACCCGGCCAGGGGTCTTGCTGAACATGGCTGAAGAGCCTGGCAGTGCCAGCTTGCCATACATGTCGTCATTATAGACCATGACGCTGCCCCTCTCGCGCCGCCCTTCATCGTTGGTTATATCCAGGTCTTCTTCAACTACGGCATACGGGAAGCCATGCTTCTGTGCCAGCTTCTCAATATCTCCAGATTGACTACTCCCAACCCATTTGGCAGCCACAGCATAAAGCTCTTTAGCGTTCTCTTCCTTAAGCCTGTCAAAAGTGTCTTTCCATTTAGTTATCAGGTCAGGCCTGCCCATCGCTTCACAAATAGCCCTGAATTGTTCATCTGTAGCCGCCGCCACTGCCACGAATTTCCCATCACAGGTCTTGAATATACCTGATGGAGCCATGGTCGGATCGGTATTGCCTGTACGGCCAAGGTCTTCATTAGTCATACTGTAATAAGTAAAATTGGGGATGATCCGCATAAGTGCCTCGGTTTGTGCCAGGTCTATATATTGCCCCTTGCCGCTTTTCTTCCTGCGGTTAAGTGCCATCATCACGGCCAGAGCGCCTACGTTGCCCGGTAAGAAATCGCCCACGTAATCGGGCAGTTTAAAGTACTTATCAGTGCCGGGGTAGCCTGTCAAAGAGATAGCACCCGAAGCCGCCTGTGCCAGCAGGTCCCAGCCGGGGAAATACCTCATGGGGCCGTATTGCCCGTATGTAGCACAGCTAAGATAGATAAGCCTGGGATTGATCTTGCTTAATTGGCTATAACCCACACCCCAGGTTTCGGCTGTACCAGCGGCGAAGTTCTCACAAACCACGTCTGCTTGTTCTGCGAGCTTGTAGATTATCTCCTTGGCCTTCGGCAGCTTGAGGTTCAATGAGAAGAAGTATTTCCCGAACTGGACAAAGTGGAAGCAAACGCTGGAATGCCTCCAGAAGCTGCCCCAGTAAACACCAAACCTCCAGAGGTCGCCAACCCAGGGGAGCTCAAATTTGATCACTTCAGCGCCATACTGTCCCAATATCTTGGCTGCAGTTGGGCCGTAGATGACATGGGTGAAATCAAGCACCCTTATACCTTTAAAGACCTCGGGTTTTTCCTTTATCTTCGATGGGTCGAATAAATTTTTAGTGTAATCAAAATAATCTTGCATCTTAAATCCCCAGGTAAGCTTTCTTGACCGAATCGCTGTTCAACAGGTTTTCACTACTATCAGAAAGAATTACGCGGCCGTTCTCCATAATGTATCCCCGGTTGGCTATGGTCAGCGCCTGCTTGGCATTCTGCTCTGACAATATGATGGTTATCTTCTCTTCCCTCAGCTTGCTCATAGTGTCATACACCACTTCAAGTATCTTGGGCGCGAGGCCCAGCGATGGCTCATCCACCATCAGCAGCTTGGGGTTGGACATCAACCCGCGGCCGATAACCATCATCTGCTGCTCGCCGCCGCTCAATGTACCTCCCAGCTGGTTCTTCCTCTCCTTGAGCAATGGGAACATGTTGAAAACCCTCTCAAGGTTCTTCTTCCGAATCGACCACGCACTGTTGTTATAAGCGCCAACCAGCAGGTTGTCCGTCACCGTCATATAAGGAAAGATCCTGCGGGCCTCAGGCACCTCAGCTATGCCGCGCTTAACGATCTCATGAGGCGGCAGCTTCTCAATATTTTGGCCTTCAAACGTTATTGTGCCCTGGGTCGGCTTCAACATACCCAGGAT
>CAZABI010000142.1:0-4155 GCA_964483235.1 uncultured Dehalococcoidales bacterium
TATGTATAAGAGAATAATGGTCCCGCTGGATGGCTCGGAACTGGCTGAACGTGTCCTACCACATATTTATAATCTGGCAAAGAAGGAAAAGGCCGAGGTTCATCTCATAATTGTTGTAGAGAAATTTGAAATGCCGACTCACGGTGGAGTAGTTTTCGATGAGACTGCGCTTAGGCAATTCCAATACCAGCATGAAGTAGCGGCGGAGAGCTACATTGATAAAATTGCAGAATTACTAAAAACAAAGAGAATCGCTGTGAAACCTAAGGTCCTTACTGGGAAGATCGCTGATAGTTTGATAGATTATGCAGAAAACAACTCAATAAATATGATTATCATGGCCACCCACGGTAGATCGGGAATAAGCCGCTGGATATGGGGAAGCATAGCCGAGAAAATATTGCATTCGTCAACAATACCTGTACTGTTAGTTCATGCACGTTCAGGATAATAACTTGACTCCTTTTTAAAATATAGGCACACGTGTCAATAATATGTGAGAATCAAATTACAGTTATTGAACTCGTATACTGAACCCGGGTAATATACCTGATATCATTGCAGCCGGAAGGCTCAGAATAATCATGAAAGAATGGGGGGCTATTGGCATTCCTCCAGGTGTGATATTCATGACTATCTACTTTGTCGCCTTGCTGCCTGGCTATACATAACGGTATTTGATTTCAGGTCTGTCGTTATTTTGTGTACATAATCACTTGCATCAACCCCTATAAAGTTCGAAATATTATGTCTTCTTTTAGTAAATTGTTAGCTATTCGAACCCGTGCTATACTGTGGCCTCAAGGTTTACCATGATTACTAACCCCGAAGCAGTTTGTTATCCGCGATGTATAAGGTGGGGATCGGATACGGAGAATTAATTGCTGGATTTCAGAAGATGGTTATCTGATTTTCTGACGTTTATCAAGCCTGAATCGATACTACTGTTTAATGCAATCAAGCACGCAGTAACCAGGTTCCTGGGTTTTCTTGATGTCGGTTACTTGAGAAAGTGGCTCGTGATTGGTATCGCGATCGGTATAGTTGCGGGTGTAGGTTCAATTCTTTTCTACCTGATGATACAGTGGGTGAGCGATTTTCTACTTGTATACCTGGCTGGATACATCGCACCGCTGTCAGGTGGGGAAGGTTATACCACGGTATCACCAATCGAGCGTCCCTGGGTAATACCGATTGTCACCACGCTCGGCGGTCTCTTGAGCGGCCTGATTGTATATAAGTTCGCTCCGGAAGCGGAAGGACATGGCACTGATGCTGCCATCGGGGCATTTCATAATAAGGGAGGCTCAATACGTAAAAGGGTACCACTGGTAAAAATGCTGGCGTCGGCGCTTACAATCGGCAGCGGGGGAAGCGCGGGCAGGGAAGGGCCGGTGGCGCTGATCGGAGCAGGTTTCGGGTCTACCGTTGCAAAATTTCTTGCATTCAGTAAAGAGGACCGCCGGATTGCGCTCACTATAGGCATGGGTGCGGGAATCGGTTCTATATTCAAGGCGCCACTGGGGGGAGCTTTGTTGAGCACGGAAATACTCTACAAGAGGGATTTTGAGGTTGAAGCGTTGCTTCCCTCTTTCATAGCTTCGATAACCGGTTACGCGATTTTTGCCTCATGGCATGGCTGGACGCCCATTTTCAGTATCCAACAAGCGCTGTCATTTTCCGACCCCTTGCAACTGGTGGGGTATGCCATATTGGGACTTGCTTGCGGGATCGTCGGCATGGCATATGGCAGATCGTTTTACAGGATACGGGACTTTTTTAAATCTCTGAATATGCCGACGGTTTTAAAACCGGCCCTTGGTGGCCTCATCGTGGGTTTGATCGGCATGTTCCTACCGCAAATACTCAGTATGGGCTATGGTTGGCTTCAACTGGCAATCGACGGAAATTATACCGCTCTGCCGGTATACGTCATGGTGGCTGCCCTTGTAGGCAAGATAATAGCCACAAGCGTTTCGATAGGCTCGGGTGGAAGTGGCGGAGTTTTTGCCCCAGGTTTATTTATCGGTGGTATGGTAGGTGGGCTGCTCTGGTATGTATTAAGTGGACTACCCGCGATTGTCCCTCCGGATCCAAATGCCTTCGTAATAGTGGGTATGATGGCTTTATTCGGGGGTATAGCCAAGGCCTCTCTGGCAATCATGATAATGGTGAGCGAAATGACCAATAGCTATGTACTGCTTGCACCCTGCATGATTGCTGTAGTAATAGCTTACTTCGCTAGTGGGAACAGCTATATTTATGAAAACCAGGTTGTGAATAGATCAGCTTCACCGGCACACAGGGCTGAGTATGCAGTACCGCTCCTGAGACGGCTTAAAGCTGAAGAAGCTATAAACTATAACCCGGTTATTGCCAGACCAACCACAAGCATACTTGAATTGGAGAAATTGATGAAAGCGCATCGATTAGATGCCCTCCCGGTGCTTGAAGGCTCCAAAGTTGTAGGAATTGTTGCTAACCTTGACATTGTACGGGTACCGCGGTCCGAGAGAGAAAACAAGTGTGCATGTGATATCATGAGTACACGGTTGATAGTGGCCTATGCTCATGAATCGCTTGATATAGTTATGGAGAGAATGCTGAGAAATAATATCAGCCATCTTGTAATGCTGGACGATGCTAACCCACTAAAGTTTATAGGCATTCTGAGAATGGACGACATCATTCGTGTCTACAGAAGATATTCGCACAGTTCGGATGACGAATAATGCCATATTATTTATTATAATTAACCATGACGCTTGACCTCGTAAAAGTATATAACCAGGTGGAGGCCATGGCCGGTGATCTACGGTTGGGCCAGGCCGATTACCGGCAGAAGCTGAGCGCTGCCCTGGCCGGCCTGCAGGCGGGCGCAGCGGAGCAGGACAAACTCAGGAAAAAGATAGAGAACGCCAGGACGACCTGGCTGGTGGCAGGGCTGAAAGAAAATATTGCACTTCACAAACCGGCCTTAAGTTGTCCTGAAGATTTCATCGTCATCGCCAGCGATGGTTCCCATATCGACGTGGACCGTCACCAATCGGCCCGGCTCTTCCTGCTTAATGTTGGATTGGTGCTGCTGCGGTACGGCAATCAACCGGATGCCGTCTTTGAATCAGTTCCTGAGCTATTTTATGGTGAGCAGCGCATGTCACTGCGCTCAGAAGACGGCCGCCAGGAGTTGATTCAAGGCCCGTTGCTGGGCATAAAGCGTGGGGTGGAGGAATGCCGACATCTGGCCGACCGGAGTGAGACTGCTGATACCAATTTGCCGCTGGTGGCGCTGATCGACGGCTCTCTGATCATGTGGGGATTAGTTGGCGGACGTTACGAGGATTTCGTGATGGACCAGTTGTTGGTCAATGGATTTCTCAAACAGTTGGACAGGTTCGCTGCCTTGAGCGCCGACCGGAGGGCTTCTATAGCCAGCTACATCAGTTTCCCGCGCAGCACCGATGTGGTAAATGTATTGAGAGTACAGGCCTGCCCCTATGAGCCGGTGGACTGCGATAAATACTGCAAAGGTAAGTTCGAGGACAGGCCGTGTGACGTGGTGGGAGGTCTACCGGATAGGGCTGTTTTTGATGAAGTACTGGCGCAGGGGGAAAGATCTGCCGTCTTCTCCACCAGTTCAACCATCATCGAAAAGTACGGCGCGCACCGTGTGTGCTTCTTCTACTTAAAGACGGACGAAGAGGTAGCGCGGGTCGAAGTGCCGATGTGGGTCGCTGACAATCCTGAGTTATTGGCATTGACGCATGCGGTGGTATCCGAGCAGTGCTGCAAGGGTTTCGGCTATCCAGTGGCGCTCAGTGAGGCGCATGAGCAGGCTGTAATTACCGGCGCTGACCGTGAGCAGTTCTGGAGCCTGGTGGACAGAAGCCTGTCTGAAGGCAGCCTTCAGCTACAGGGTTCACTCAAGCAGAGGAGCAAGAAGGTGAAATGGATTTAGGACAAAGAATCGCAGAGGTCATCGAAACCAGCAACCCGGAATTCCTGGCGCAATGCTATGAGCTTGACAGTGCGCCTGCCCTGGGCAGTATGGTCAAAACCAAAGGTAAGGATGGTGACATCTACGCCATCGTTTACCTTTCGGCGACGCATCCTATCGAGCCAAACCGGCGGATTACAGCCAGGGGACAGGGGTCA
>CAZABI010000143.1:0-4152 GCA_964483235.1 uncultured Dehalococcoidales bacterium
TGTTCAATACTTACTTCTTTTTAATACCGAGTATCTGTCTGGCCTCCGCCGGTGTAGCCGGTTTCCTGCCCAGCTGGGCTGCGATTTTCACTGCCACTTCAACCTGTTCGTAGCTGCCCTTGGCCAGGTCGCCATTAGGTAAACGGGTGTTGTCTTCCAGGCCTACCCTCATATGGCCTCCGAGAAGACATGATTGCATAATGGCCGGGTACTGCTCGTTGCCGACGGCACAGGTAGTAAAGTTAGAATCGGGCGGCAATGCATGCAATAGTGTCATAAAAGCATCCGGCCTGAACTTCTGTCCGCCGGCCACACCCCAGACGAAGTTGAAATTATACGGCTTCCTGAAAAAGCCCTGTTTGGATATCAGGTACCAGTTATCCAGGCCACCGATATCATATAGTTCAGCCTCGGGGCGGCAGCCCATTTCTTCCATCTCCTTACCAAAGTCCTGGAGCATCTGGAATGAGTTCACGAATACGTTGTCAATGACTATCTGGCCGGTCTTCCTGTCCATTACACTGAAATTCATCGTGTTAGTATTAAGTGAGGCGCTCTCCGGTTTAATAGCACGGATTGGCCTTATTCTGGCCTCCATATTGAGCTTGATCAGGTTATTGATCAAATTAACACAATCGCCAGCCTCGAATGGGCCAACCGGGCTGGGAGTCCCGACAGAGGACGTGATCTGGATAATCAATTCCGGCACCCGCTGCTTGATAGCGTCATAAACTGCCCGGACTTTCTCTACTACCGAGGTATGCATCCCGAATACTTCCTCATCGCGCGCATGGATGTGCACCATGCTGGCGCCGGCCTTAAGACATTTTTCCGCCTCATCCGCGAATTCTTTAGGGGTATAGGGAACAGCCTCGTTGTTGGATTTGAATGTTGCCGAACCTGAAAGTGCTGCTGCGATTATAACTTTGTCTTCCATAGCCTCTCCTTTCCTAAATTATTGCCGCCGTAGTACGACAGCCAAGATGCGAATATTATATCACCTTGTCTGATTTTTTAAAGATGGTATTCATTAACCGGTCAATCACCCTCTTTAAGAATTTTTCTAATATTCACCTGTCCGGGGCTGCGATTACCCCGTCTTCATAAGGGGTAAATAGACCCGCGGATGTAGACCTGAAAAATGAGATAAGTGATATAATTTCATTGTGATTCGCGTATTTCCAGTCTGCTTATTGGGTATCTACCTGTCAGTCGCCCTTCTTTTCACCGGCTGCGTCTGTGCGCCGCCGGACCCGCTGGGAGGTAAAATCCAGGTTGTGGGAGGTGGCGGAGATGAAAGCCAGAACGACCAGGTAACTAACTCTCCTCCTCCACAGTTAACCCAGCAGCAGTCTCCTCCAACCGGGACCGTGGAGCGCCATATTACCATCACCGAGAGCAACAGCGTTTTTTCAATAGGCTTACCGCCGGGTTATAAAGAGGAGCGGCAGGTCAGCGCTCAGAAGCCAATCGATTTCTGGTTCGAATACTTGAATAACGAGATGTCGCTTTCAGTTAACGGACAAGCCATAGAGATACCGGTACGCTGGTCCAGTAAAATCGGGTATACCGGAAACATTACCAGCTTCAGCTATGTAATGAAAAATAACTCAGGCCAGTACCTATCGTACAACCTGCGCATGGTTCCATCGCAACCTGGTGAATCAGTCCAGGCTGTTACCAAAGAGAAATGGATAGCCCCCTGATCATCAGTTGGTAAACTCCAGCGTGCGTCCCATCTCCTGCCATATCTGCATTTTATCGGGCGCCGCCGCCTGTGGGCACACTGCTCCAAAGAAAATGAACCGCGTCCTCTTCTGCACACCAAACACGTAGCACTGATATGCGCCCGTAGCCGCTGATTTGGAGTCGTAGATTATCTCGAAGGCGGTTGTGACGCCATCGGCCAGGGTCGTTTTATTGTCGGCAACCGTGCGGAGATTCGGCTTTCCGCCCATGTAACGAATCGCTTCCTTGCCCCATTCATTCGCCACGGATTTATAATCCATCCCGCCTAACACGATCACCATCACCTGGTCGGCATCCTGTGTACCCTGCCCGGAGACCGCCCCAACTACTGCCCCTTTGATCGGTAATAGCTTTGATGAGTAAGTCTGTGGATATCTAAATATGAAATCATAAGTATCGTTCTTATATTCGTTGTACTCCCAGGGCGGAGGAGGAGTAGGATTATTAGGTGTACCCGTATCTGTATCCGCTACCACAGGCTTGGCCACCACATTCAGGACTACCTGTACGGTCTGCGGGGAGTTTTTGGCGCCTGTCGCTTCGATCACGATGGTATCCTTATAGGTGCCGGGGGTCTGCCCGGTGGCTGATGCGAACACTTCCAGGTTCTTGGTGTAGCCCTTCTCTATCGCACCCTGCGAATCATCCATCCACATCCAGGCAGCCGACTTGCGCGCCGCCCATAACATAACGCCCCCACCCGCATTGGTCAATACGAGTTGCTTGCTAACTGTATTTGATTGTCCCTCCTGGAAATCGAAGGTAAGCTGGTTGGTATTCAAGCCTATCTGCGGCGATGTCGGTGCCTGTTGCTGCGGTTGAGCCTGTTGCTGCGGCGGTTCAGAACACCCGGCCAGCACGGCCAGGATGAGAACCATGAACAGGCAAAAACAATTAAATCGAATATCACTATTTTTCATTTCATTGCTCCTGGTATACACGTATTGACCTTGTCTTATTATATCAAGGATAGGGCCGTATACTAATCCAGGCCGATTAAAAAATGAAAGATGTAAAATCCGGGGGACCGTATATCCCTAAATATCATGCCGTCCTCTGCCACGCAGCCTATCACGGTTACCATAGGCCCCACCGCTATACATGCCGATGTCTACCAGAATACCTATGATCAACCAGACCCAGTCAAAGCCTGCTACACCACCGGGCGCAACAAGTACATATGCCAGCGTTGTCCACGGCAGAAAAAGAAACCCGAGCAGAGGCCAGATAAATGAACCGAAGACAGAGGTCCAGCGCATACTGTCAATCAACCACCAGACCAGTATAGCGGCACGCGGCCCTATCAATAACAGGACAGTTACGATGCAACACATTTCGGCTTCCTCCCACGCTTTTGAAGTTTACTAACTGAATGACCTGTATTCGTTGTTATGGCTTGTCCTAATAGCGCTTTACGCCAAGTTCAAGAGTAACCAGGCTAAGAAGAAGGCTGCCGAGCAAAACATTTCAAAGCCCTGATAAGCTAGACCAATCTAAGTTTTGGTATTTATACTTAGGGCTATCTCTAAAGGGTTTTAATCCTTATCTTTGTTTTTTCCAAAAAGGATATCCTTTAAAATATTAGGCTTCTCCTCTTTTTTCTTGTCTTTTTCACTTTCTCTATCCTCCTTATCCCTTTCCCTATCTTCCTTATCCTTTTCCCTGTCTTCCTTATCCTTTTCCCTATCCTCCTTATCCTTCTCCCTGTCTTCCTTATCCTTCTCCCTATCCTCCTTATCCTTCTCCCTATCTTCCCTATCCCTTTCCCTATCTTCCTTATCTTCTTTACTCATATTTCTCCCTTTTCAAATATCTTTCTTTATATTGAGTATTTGGTATCACATCTATAGCATTTAACAGTCTGCTGCATTTCCCCGGCCTCTAAATCAGTAACATTCTATTGCATTAACAGCTCTTATACAATGGGCTTATATTGGTCATCAACTTTGGGGTATTGGTGCCCCCAATGGAATTCGAATCCATGTCTCCAGCTTGAAAGGCTGGTGTCCACTATTGACGTCCGACCTCAATAGACAATAAACTGATTTATAGATTCCTTTTTCTTTGCCCAAAATTCGGGGGCAAAAATGATAAACTTGTAGATGGAGGCAAACATATATGAAAGGATTTATTGATAAAGCACTAAAAGCCGCTAAAAGCTACGATATTTGGGATTATCAATGGCTGAAGCTAACACTTTTCTCTTTTGGTATACTCGTTGGCACATATTTTGCACAGTTTTTTATGCAATATGTATTCATAGTATGGGCAATATTTATATTGAGCTACATATGGATTATGTATAAGACGTTTGTTAAATACTGGGAAAAGAAGTAATTAGGACTGAAAGGGGGAACTGCTATTAACTACGCTTCTTATCTGACTATCAAAATAAATAATATA
>CAZABI010000144.1:0-4129 GCA_964483235.1 uncultured Dehalococcoidales bacterium
GCGCGGTTTGGCTAAAACAAAAGAATTTTTTTGTCTTGTTTTTTGGTTAAGCTGTCTATATAATTAACTCATGAAAAACAAAGGGCGGGTTGAGGTTATAACTGGCTGTATGTTTTCTGGTAAAACTGAAGAGTTAGCCAGAAGAATAAGAAGAGCAGAAATCGCTCATCAAAGAGCGCAGGTTTTTAATTCTGCGCTGGATATAAGATTTGCCAAGAATAGCGTGTCTGCTCATTCGGGTTGTCAATTGAACGCTGTAATGGTTCAGAACTCAAGCGAAATATTGTCTAAAATAAAAGACGATACTCAAGTAGTGGCGATTGACGAAGCTCAATTTTTTGATAAAGGCATTGTTAATGTTATAAACACCTTTGCAGAGAAAGGACTAAGAGTAATTGTGGTTGGTTTAGATACTAATTTTAGAGGTGAGCCATTTGGTCCAATGCCTTTGATTTTAGCTATGGCAGAACAAGTGGACAAATTAACTGCTATTTGTATGGTTTGCGGTGAAGAAGCAACAAGAACGCAAAGAATTATCAATGGACAGCCAGCAAATTATGGTGATGAGGTTATAGTGGTTGGCGCAGATGAAAAGTACGAAGCAAGGTGCAGAACCCACCATCAAGTTCCTGGCAAGTCAATACTAAAAGCAAATAAAAAAATGCGAAAAATAGATTATAAAGATTTGGATAGTTTATCAAGAGATGCCCTTAATAAAGCAGAACAAGCATTGTCTAAATCTTATAGCCCTTATTCTGGTTTTTATGTTAGCGCCGCGCTTTTTACTGACAATGGCGTAATTATCACTGGCAATAATTTTGAGAATGTGTCTATTGGTTTAACTATTTGCGCTGAAAGAGCGGCAGTGGCAAGAGCCAATGCAATGGGAATAAGGCAGTTTAAAGGTATCGCCGTAATCGGCAAGAACAAGGATTCTGATATTAGAGAAGTAGTTAGCCCTTGCGGCGCTTGCCGGCAGATTCTTTATGAAGTTGCCAAGCTGTCAAAGCGCAATTTAACAGTGATAATGTCCAATACAGACAAGAGCAAGATTATCACAGCAGCTATTTCCGAGCTTTTGCCTCTGGCTTTTGGCTTAACTAACTTAGGTATAAAAATATAGGATAATAAAGTTATGGAGAATGCAAGCTATTTTTAAAGGTTATATATGACACAGCAAGAGGCGTTTGATATTTTGAAAATGGGCTGCAATGTGTTTTTAACCGGTCCGCCAGGGAGCGGCAAAACTTTTTTATTGAACAAATATATTGATTATTTAAAAAAGAATAATCGGGCAGTAGCAATTACTGCCTCTACTGGCATTGCGGCTACTCATATGAACGGGACAACTATTCATTCTTGGTCAGGACTAGGCATTAAAGACAAGCTAAGCGAAGGAGATATTAATAAACTTCTAACAAGACCATACTTAAAGAAAAGATTTAAAACAACCAATGTTTTGCTTATTGATGAAATATCAATGCTTCATAGTTTTCAGTTTGATTTAATTGATAAAATTTGCCGGGCTTTTAAAAATAGCCCAGAACCATTTGGCGGTATGCAAATGGTTTGCTCGGGCGACTTCTTTCAGCTGCCGCCAGTGGAAAAACAAAGAAAAGCCCAGTTTGTGGTTCAAGCTAAAGTTTGGCAGGAGATGGATATAAAAATTTGTTATCTTGAAGAACAGTTTCGTCAAAAAAAAGACGATGGCTTGCTTGCTTTGCTTAATTGTATTCGCAGTAATGAGCCAGACAAAGCGCGCCAGATGCTTTTGGCTCGAAACGATACAAATAAAGCATTTTCTATTAAGCCAACCAAACTCTATACTCATAATATAGATGTTGATGCTATTAATAACTTTGAGCTTGCAAAGATTAATCAAAAAGAATATGTTTTTGAAATGATTTGGCGAGGCAATGAAAATATTGTTCTTTTTTTGAAAAAGAATTGTTTAGTCCCTGAACAGTTAACTTTAAAAAAAGGGGCTAAGGTGATGTTTGTTAAAAACAATTTTGATAAAGGATATGTCAATGGCACATTAGGTCAAATCGTTGATTTTGATGATGGCTTGCCTGTTGTTCAAACTTTTGAGAACAGGCGAATTATAGCTGAGCCAAGTTCTTGGATGATTGAAGAGGATGCAGTGGTTAAAGCTGAAATTAGCCAGATTCCTTTACGGCTTGCCTGGGCTATTACAGTGCATAAAAGCCAGGGTATGAATCTTGACGCAGCTCAAGTTGACCTTTCTAAGTCATTTACTTTTGGTATGGGCTATGTGGCGTTGTCTCGGCTCCGTTCTTTTAATGGGCTAAGCTTGCTCGGAATAAATGATATGGCTTTAGCAGTTAATCAAGAAGTTTTAGAATTAGATAGAATCTTAAGGCAGTTGTCAAAAAAAGCGCTTGAATCATTAAAGCGCTTAATCGTTTTGGAAATTAGCAAGAGGCAAAAGCAATTTTTGCAATCTTTGCCCTTGGTTGCTATAGATAATAAATTAGAAAATAAAACAAAAAGTTTTCGCAAACCAATTTCAACTTATTCCCAAACCAGGTTGCTGGTTAAAGAAAAACTAGATATTAAAGAAATGGCTGATTGCCGCGAACTATCTCAAGAAACAATTATTAGCCATTTAGAGAAATTAATTGATAGGGGAGAGCAATTAGATTTAGAGTATTTGCGATTGCCCAAAGAAGAGCTTGAACAAATTAAGCTTGCTTTTGCTCAAATAGGTGATTTTAAATTAGCGCCAGTTAAAGAGATATTAGGAGATAGTTTTTCTTACATAAAAATTCGTTTAGCCCGGTTATTTTTAAAAAAAAGTTTAGAGATATGAAAATTTTTGCGCAAGTAAAAGTAAAAGCCAAAGAAGAAAAAGTGGAAAAAATTGACGCAAGCCAATTTACGGTGTTTGTCAAAGAAACGCCGGAAAAAGGAAAAGCTAATCAGGCGGTTGTCCGGGCTTTGGCTAAGTATTTTAATAAACCAAAAGATAATATTAAAATTATCAGAGGTTTAAAATCAAAACGAAAAATTGTTGAAGTGAATTAAAAATGAGATTTGTTTTTTTGTTATACGGTTTTTTTGACATTTTTGGAAGAAAGGTGTATGGTTGAAAACAGTTTCTTATTGATTGACGATAAATAATACAAGCATAGAAAGGAGAGAAGAAAGATGAAAGAAGAAACACTAGCCGTTTTGGGTATGCTGGAGGTGGGGGACATCCTTGGTAAGCTACAGCAATGCGATAATGCCTTTAAGGCATACGAGCAGCTCTATGGATTTTTAAAAAAGGAAGTATTTAAGCAGGTTACAGGGTTTAATCCGATGAATTTTAGCCAGCTCGTCTATGCGTTAAGGGAGTATTATGGAATCAATTTACCTGTTTGTCCTTTTTTTTCTGTAGATATAGAAATGGATAAACAATTTTGTGTTGTAACAGAGCTGCAATGCTCATGTTGCCCACCCCAGGATCATTTTTGTCTGCACAAAGACACTTCAAATAGTTTCTTGCCGGATGTGCCCGTGAAGGTTGTTTCAAATCCGGCATCATTTGTTTTGTCAAGTATGGCCATTTGTCCTTATTTTTTAAGAGAAGAAAGGCGATCCTACTGCACTTTTTTGGGGAAAATACAAACAGTTTGCAATCCTCTAGAGTTTTTTTCTTGTGTTGTACGGACGGGGATTATAACCGTGAGTATTCTTTTGCCCCGTTAGCAATAATCAAATTAAAAAATGGCAGTAAACAGTAAGCAGTATACGGTTACAGAAGCAAACGCTTCGTAGCCGTCTTTTTTTAGCTTGGCAGGTTTTAGGAAATTGAGGTATAATAAAATAAGTAGCAAGATAAATATGCGTTTAATTTATTTTATTATTCTTCTAGGGGTTTTATTGCCGGGCGTAGTTTTAGGGCATCAGCCAAGAGTCGTCGTATCAGCAGAGGAGATTATAGTAGAAAGTCCGGAAGTATCGCAGGCGTTTTACAGCGAGCTTAAAGGAGAGTCGCAGGTTTATGTGGTGAGCTCCAGCGTGGATTTTAATCTGGATGTTAATTTACTGGCTCCTAAAAGCTCAAACGCTGATGGCCGATATTCAGCCAGAATTTATCAAGGAGAAATAGCCACCAGCAGTT
>CAZABI010000145.1:0-4113 GCA_964483235.1 uncultured Dehalococcoidales bacterium
GCTCTCGCCCGTGCGTATATCAAACCGCGGGTAGGTGCCTGTAATGTCAGTCGACCTGCTGGCATAGGATAATGACCCCCCCACGGACTGCACGACCTTTTCAACGAGCTGGTAAACCGTGAATTCATCACTGGCATAGTTCCACTCGACCGGCCGGTTAAAGCCGTAGCGCTGCAGCAAGCCCCAGGCATCGATGCAGCGGATAGTAAACTGACTTTCCCCTGGCTTCCTGGAATACTCGATCCCCTCGATAAAGTAGTAACCGGCCGCGCTTAGAAGATCGGAAGCGGTGCGGTAACCGATGCTTAGCTTAACTTCGCTGCCGCGCTTTAAACTGGCTGCCAGAGTGCCTGATCCTGTGCCTATGGCGTCATAGGCTCCTTTGGAATTGTCCAGGGTGACTGCAAGCGAAGATGAAGCAAGCGCCTCCACACTTTCGCTTATCTTTAATACTTGTTTTGGAGGGATAGCGTAGAGCGTTCCGGCTCCGGCTCCGGCTGCCGGGGGGTCCCATGATCCGGGTAGGCTGGTACGCCAAACCTGGTTAGGGGCTGCAGCATATAAATACGTGCCGTCACAGGCCATGGCCAGCCCCATGGTGGCCGTGGTGTCCAGGGGAAAGGCCTTATACCAGTCGGCGTCCTTAAACTCGGTACCCGGGCGCAGACGGTAGAACCAGGGCTTATTATCCTTGGCGAAAGAAAAGACCGCTCCGAGGCTGGAATGGTAGACAATGTACGGGTCATCGACGGCAAGGTTATCGACCGCCCTTTCCTGGCTGACTGCTGAGTAACGCTCGTACCAGGTCGTGGATCTGCGGCCGGCTCGGCCGGTCTGGAACTGCCGGAGGGCTAACTGAGATGAATAATCGACCTTAGCCTTATAGGAGTTGATAAATTCAAAGCCTCCAAAAGTGCCGACTTCGTATTGATCGCCGTCACCGTAAATGCCTCTGGCGAGCCTGATATAAGCACCATCCGCGAGCAAAGCGAGAATGTTCCAATCGCCGTCATGGTAGAGAGCGAGTGCATAGATTTCATAATCTCCTGATATTTGTCCAAGTCCACTTGACCAAGAACCTCCTACTCTTTTTTGAATATACAAACTGGTGGGGTCATTAATGCTGCTGGCATGAACAACGGCACAATCGCCGTTAGATTTATAGGCTGCCGCGATGCCAAGCTCACACGGCCGGGTGTTGGCCATGGATACCCATGAGCCCCATGACGCGCCGCTGTCCGCACTCGCCCTACGATAGAGATTTACGCCGTCATCTGCGAACATGATGACTTCGGCCGACCTGGCGATAACGGCCACGGGATGGCCAGCCGGGATAGAGCCGCGGTTGGTCCAGCCGGCCGTCCAGTCATCTTCACCGCTGGGGGACTCGACGCGCTGCTGGTAGAGGACACCGGCTGCATTGCGGACCCTGATCACCGAGCCGTCCGCGGGGATGGCCACAGCATGAGGGGCGACGGCGGTAGAGTCACCGGGTGTAGTAAGGCGCTCCCATACAAAATCAGCCCACTGGAGGGCGGTAGAGGCCACAGCGGCCGGGTGGCCATAGGTGGCGACCTCGACCTTTAGCAGGGGCTTCCTGGAAGGCTTAGCCTGCTCTGCGCGGAAAGCGGCGGTTAGAGCGCGCAATTAAACATCTCCCGCTGTGGATTAACGCGCTTGAAAAAGTGAGCATATACCATCTGTTCGGGGGTATAACCTTTTACTCGGTGAATCTCCTTCCAGCACTTGATAAACTGCCACGGTGAAGAAAAGCCCTCATGTGCATAATAAAGAAGAGCCACATGCTGCAAAGTGAGACGAGCAACGCGATCGATAAGGAACTGAGCATCAAAAGCCACGAACGTATCACCGGCAACACCATACCTTTGCGGCCGGCTGGTACAGGTTTTATCACCGGAGAGCAACTGCGCTCTGAAATACGAGCGGAATGGAATTACTACTTCCTGCATATAAACCGCTCCTGCAGGGACATATAAAAGCCTTCGACGTGGGGTAGCATCCAGGCGGAATGTTCAAACATAAAGAACTGTTCCATCAGTACCTTACCCTGTATGTGCAGGTGACAGCGCTGGCAGAGAGCGGCAAGGTTCCAGTCCTCGCAATTACTCTTATCGCCGTCAAGATGATGGACCGTAAGCACGTGGCCGGTAAGGCGGTCATTGGGATGGCCGCAGCGCTCGCAGCAATGGTTATGCTGGGCCTTGATGCGCCCGGAGATCTCCGGCCAATTATCCGGGTAGGTACCTCTGTGCTGAATCAATATCATGCCTCCTCGCTGTTTTATTTATTAGCCTCATAGAACGCCCGGGCGAAGCCTGGGGGCGTAAGCGCTCTTTTATCCGACCGGTTTTTGGTATGCGGCATATCACAGATGTAACGGCGCATTTCAGCAGGGACCGGCACCGGTGACCTGGCGGGGACACTGAACCTGCCCCACAAGCCCGTTTTCTTGGTGTAGGGGTCGCCATACTCCCACGGATCGAAGTATAAAACAGGCTTTCCCAGCCAATTCTTTAGCCGGCCGACGGGATTCTCCAGACACCAGAACACCGGGTAAGACATGGCCACAATACGCAAGCAAGCGGTGATAACGGAAAGAGAGTCAAGGGTCTGACCGGACGTGTCCTTATAATGCCAGTGACACGCGCTGGCCTTAGTGAAATCCGTACAGGGTGGAGCGGCAAGGACACCGTAAACGGACTGCGGCGGCGTAAAGTACCTGACGTCATGCCAGGGCAAAGAAACATTAATGACGTGATAGCCGGCGTCTTTATAGGGGCGGGACCATGCACCGGTACCACCGCATAAATCCAGGATGACCTTGCCGCTATTATCCATATTCTTCTTTTTGAACATGGCGGGGGAGCCATGCGCCGCCACGTTCATTTAAAAGCTACTTTAGCATCGATTTACGCTACGGCTGAGAGTCCCATGGACGCCAGGGTATAGATGACCTTTATCCTGGGCGTCTTGCCGTTGGGCTCGTACCAGCGGACGGGCTTGCCCTCCAGGAGGGTAAGATTTGCCCGGAAGGTGTAAAGCTCCTCCATATCCCGGAAGAGGACATTAGCGCCCTCGGGCATGTACTGGCAGCCAGGGATGGCATCGCGCACCGCCTTATCATAGGACTGCTTCGAGGCATAGTCCTTATAATCGGAGGCCTCCGGGGCGCGATAGAAAGGCGCGCCGCCGGCACCGGTACCTACAATGGCCGGCCAGACGGCCGTAGCCAGAGCGATGGCCTTATCGAGGACCTGCTCGGCCTCGATGACACGGACCGATGGGTGGATATTGAGCAGGTTGTAATTGGAGATAACGCGCCTGACCGCCTCGTACTGCTCCTGCAGGCTGCCTCCCAGGCCTTTGACATAGGCCTCGATATCAAGGGGGGCGTCATATCCGGACGGCAGCGGCTTCGACTCGACAGGCTGGGGGACTTCATCCGGTAGAATGACCTGGGCGGCGGCGCCGCCGGCGATTTCGTACTTTTTACCGATGGTCTTGACCCAATCGAAATTGACACCGAGCGCGCCGCCCACGATAGAGACGATCTGCGCCTGCTGATCGGTAAGGCCTGAGAACTTCCAGGCCCAGATGAGCACGCCTACCATGATAAGCAAGGTTAAGAACCTGGTGGATTTGAGCATGGATAGCCAGGTGGGTATGAGCTCCACAAATGAAGCCAGAAGGTCGTCCAGGGCTGCTAATGTTTTTTTCATAGGGGGTTTTACTCCTCGAAGCTAAACAGCTTCATTTTTGTTAAATCCTTTAAAAAAGATGGCCTCTATCAGCCTAAAAAAGGGGGGGATAGTTTCCGGCCTGACCGTTTCCCCGTAAAACCTTTTTTTCAGCAAGCGATTAAAACCTCCGCCCCTGCAGGGGCTAATATTTCGCATGGTCACTGACTAAATCAGGACACAAAGAGCATCCGGTATCTGCCGGCCGGCCTTGCGGTAATGACCGGCAAGGTGGCGGGCTGCGGCGATGATCTGGCCTGGTTCCTCGGCGATGACGCGCTGGCCCTCAACACCCTGGCGGGACAACAAAAGGGTGCAGTGGGTAAGCGCTTCCCAGTCGACCGTATGCTCATAG
>CAZABI010000146.1:0-4110 GCA_964483235.1 uncultured Dehalococcoidales bacterium
AGAAAGCATAATAAATTCTGTATTATGCCGGCATATGCCAAATATTCCGACTTTTGAATTTTCCCTCACAAGGTTGGCAGCAATAGTCTTTGAATCTTGAGTATCTTGTTGCTATTGGTGCGCGATCAGTTTATTAGCGTTCGCAGCAACTGGGATTTTTTACAGTGAACTCAAGCACATATTTTGCGATTGTGCCGCTACTGTCAGCGACTGATAGGTTAACTAGATAATCGCCGGGCACGCCGGGAGAATACCATGCCACTGCTGATGCACGATTTTCTTTAAGACCGGGTCCCACAAATTTGCCGCCGTTGGTAGTCCACGTATAATTCATTGAGTCAAAGGTTTCAGTTTTCTCTGTAATATAGTTGACGGCAATTTCAGCGGCAGGTCGTACTATGACGGGTTTCAGTGTTATTGCATCTTCCGTGTGTGTATCCTGCAGATTGATGACGAGATTAGTCGCGGGTAGAGCCTGGCTGCCCCGCAGCACCCGCAGGGTAATCCGACGCGTTGCTTCGGCGCCCCTGCCATCCTTTACGATTACTATCGTCGTATAAACACCCGATTCCTCCGGGCTGGTCCAGGTTATAGCTGCGCCTTCACCGGATATCTTCCCGTAATCACATTTCCACAGATACTTCAACATATCTCCATCTATGTCTGTGGCCTGACAGGTCAGTTTTATATCAGTATTTATATCAGTTTCCCCGGGATACTCGACAACAGTAATCTCGGGCGCGTGATTGAACCACGCTGGTAGACAACTTACGACGAATAAAGCCATCAAAAAGCAAATACCAGTTGATAATAGGTGGAGACCTGCACTATTTAGTTTCATTTTTCAATCATTCCGGTTAAGCTCATATTCAATTAATATTATCACTTTGAAGGAATATTAATTCCGCGGGCAGCAGAATACATCGAAGTCAACTTGTCCTTGTCCTACATTACCCTGCTCGTCTCTGACAGTCACAGTAACAGTATATACCTGCGTTAGTGGCGGCGCTGTCCAGAAAACGACAGCGCCGGTTTTATCCTCAATGCCTTTACCCTTCAATCTGCCCCCACCATCAGCCCATTCATAAATTAACTTCTTGCCTGCAGCATTATCAACTATACAGATGATTTTTGTCGCCGTCCCTACTTTAGTGGTTCTATTCTCCGAAACAAGTGAAGAAGAAGCCAGTGACATTTTCAGAGTAATCGGTGGTGCTGTCGTGCCATCAGCGTTGGTTAGCACTCGTATAGGGATAACCTGGTATACCTCGCCGCCTTTGCCATCATATACCCTGACCGCAACCTCGTAATCACCCATGGTATCCGGCGGAACCCAGAGTATTTTTGGTCCGGTACCGATTATGCTTCCGTCAGCGGCCGACCATTCATACTGGAGGCTGTCACCATCAGTATCCATTGCCTGGCAGATCATTTCATTTTCTGTTAAGAACATTACGTCTTTGTTATATGTGACTGCTTCTATTCGGGGATTATTATTGGTAGCCGGCTCGGATACTTTGAAAAGGTTACACCCTGATATTAATAGCAGGATCAAGAAACTAATTATGAGAATCTGTGCTCTCAATTGATGCCTACCTTGATTAATTCAGCTTGTATATCTTCTTCAGGCCAGAATCCCTCATGCCTGATGAACTCCTGCCCATGGCCATCAAATAATACCTGTACCGGGATAGCATCTATAGTATACCTATCCATCAGGTCAGGATGATTATATGCTTCGACGATAACAACATTAAGCTTGCCCCTGTATTTGGACGCAAGATTTTCGAGGACAATTTTCATTTTCTTGCATGGTATGCAATCTCGCCAGCCAAAATCAGCCAGGGTAGGTTTTCCATTATTTAATGCCCAATCCAGGGGAATCCTGGTAATGTCTTTCTCGGCAGTCCAATCAGGTGCAGATGAGCAACCGATATCAGAGGCAACCGATACTACCAGCATGGAGAACAAAAGCAGGACAAATATTTGTTTAATCTTGAATCTACTCAAAGCATATTACTCCAGAATTTCAAGCTGATGTAAACAGGCTGCCAAGCCAGGGCAGCATGTAATAAATCCCGATGCCAATGAAAATAACGGCAATCACGATGCGGATAATTTTTTCACTTCTGGAGATGGCGTCAACCCACTTTGAGATGCTGGCTACCCCGAATGAAAGCAGTATACCAAAAAGCAAAACAGGTAAACCTGTACCCACGGCAAAAAAGGCCGGCAAAGTAACACCACCGGTGGACTTTAACGCTAACGGCAGCAGAACGGCAAAAAAGAGGACTGCGCTGTAGGGGCAGAAGGCAAGGGCGAAGAGGGCACCCAGGGGAAGACCTCCGATCATGCCCCATTCGGCCACCTTGCTGCCCAAATTGGATATGCTATTGCCAGCCCGGCCAAAAGATATCTTATCTATGAAAAGCATCAACAATCCGATCACGATCAGGAATGGCCCCAGGGCTTTTTCCCCGATGTCCTGCAGAAATAACGAAACCCCTGGTATACCCAGGCCCAGGTAAATAATCAGAGCACCCAGAATAGTATAGGTGAGCATCCGTCCCAGCGTATATAATGCCGCCGTAGCCACCGCGTATTTGCGATTGGTTAGATTTCGGCCTACATAAGCCAGAGCAGCTATATTGGTAGCCATGGTGCATGGCCCAACAGTGGCCATTAACCCGAGGAAAAAAGCAGAAAGGGGGGGTATACTGGTATTTGCCGACAAGGCAGAAAGATCCATTACGGCAGTCCTTTCAGGTTGTATTCAATTACATTTTTCACTTTGAGTTCGAAGCCAGGCGCATTGTTCCTACAATTCCAGTTCCAGATATCCTGAATATCTTCAATGTGATCCTTACCGTCTGTAACCACGTTTATAAATAACTGGGAGCCAACAGCCCCGTATTTCTTGGCAATGTCGGCATTCTCGGCCTTCTGTGCATTCAATACCTTATAGGTAAGCTTGCCGCTGTCGATGGCACCAGCAAAGTATTTTTCTATGACCTGGTTGATGTGTTCTTCAAAACAAAGGCACGTCACACAGCGTTGGTTTACATGGAAATAAATGACATCAACCCGGTTGGGCAGAGGTGATTGTGTTTGTGCAGCAGTAGTAGTATTAGCTGCAGTTTCCGATGCTGAAGTTGAATTCTGCCCGGATGGAGACTGGGAAGCCGGTTGGGTAACTGGCTGGCTGGCCGGCTGAACCGGTGGTAGACTGGAATTTGATGGTGAATTTGCACAACTGGCAATCAAAATGGTTACCGCAAGCGATAAGGAAAGAACTAAGCTCTTAATTAATTTGCGCATCATAAACTTTTTTTCTCCTTGTTGGGATAATTGGCTTAAGTCTGACCGGATTCCTGTCATTGTTGATTAATATTAAGATATAAATGTGAATTTTGTGTGAAGCTAATAAAATAGACTGTGTCAATATTCATCAGGAGGATAGAGCCTCCCTGACTCCGTTTAATGTGCGTTCAAGTTCCCCCTGTTCTATATCAAACTTATTGGAGGTCTTTTTAATGCCGTAATCCGTGATACAAATCCACCCTGCTACAGGTATTCCGGCATGCTCTAATGTCTTTTTTGAGCATGCGACAGCGCATCCATCAATAGCTATGACTCTGCCTGAGTTCAGTGCACCGTCTATGTACTTCTGAGTATGAGAACCGACCCCGGCCAGGCAGGACATAATTGCCAGGCCGTCGGAAGCGAGTTTAACAGCGGTGGCGTTAGCAAGTTGCCCGCAGTGGGATGCGCCAGAGCATGTGAATATCATCGCTTTGCCCTGTTTATCTGGCATATCAACCTCTCTTAGTTGCGATTTTAACTGGCTTTCCCCTTTTCCTCTGCATCCAGGGCATTCATAATTAACTTTTCTACTTCTGCCCTGGAAGGGACCTTGCCGCTCATAACCACTTTCTCGTTGATTACCAATCCCGGTGTCATAAGGATGGGATATTGCATGATCTTCGTCATGTCTTTTACTTCTTCCACCTGGATGTCGAGATTAAGGGCGCCGATTACCTCTTTCACCGTTTTTTCCAGGCTGTGACATTTGGCGCAGCCTGGTCCCAGTATCTTGATATTCATTGTTAA
>CAZABI010000147.1:0-4098 GCA_964483235.1 uncultured Dehalococcoidales bacterium
AGAACCTTTTGCCGGCTATGCCTTTAATAAGGCGCACAGCGTGAGCTATGCCCGTATTGCTTATGAGACTGCTTACCTGAAGGCCAATTTCCCGATCGAATACATGACAGCCTTTTTAAATACCTACCATGATAAAACTGACCGCCTGGTTTTAGCTATCGCCGAGTGCAGGCGGATGGGCATAGAGGTACTGAAGCCGGATATAAACCACAGTTATGCCAAGTTCACTATCGAGAGACTGAACGGTACATCCGGTATACGTTTTGGCCTGGCCTCAATAAAAAATGTTGGCGCAGCAGCTATTGAACCAATTATTGAATCGCGCATCAATGCTGGTGAGTTCAGTTCAATTGAAGATTTTTGCCGCAGGGTAGACCTGCGCTATGTTAATAAGAAAGTTATGGAGAGCCTGGTAAAGGCGGGAGCCTTTGATGGCCTCGGCCAGAGGGGTACGCTCCTGGCAGCCCTTGATAGGATTATTTCACTTTCGCAACGGGAGCAAAAGCAAAGGGAAACCGGGCAGTCCAGCATGTTTGATATGTTCGGCCAATCCGTATCAGTACCGCTTCCTTCACTTAATCTGGAGCAATACGATATATCTCTCCAGGAAAAGCTATTATGGGAAAAAGAGCTGCTCGGTATATATTTCTCCGAGCATCCATTATCTGCCATAGCCGCCCGGCTGGCTGAACATGCCACTGTGATGTGTGGTGAGATAAATACAGATATGAATGGTGAAAAAGCACTCGTAGCAGGAATAGTGGCAGAAGTACGCCATGCTTCCACCAGGAACAACCGCCCATTTGTGATTGCTACACTGGAGGATTTAAACGGCAGCGTCGAGGTAATTGTGTGGTCGGAAGTATATACGCAAACCCAAGACCTGTGGATCGAAGGAAACATATTGCTGATCGAAGGTATAGTTAAAGTACGGGATGACAGGGTAAGTGTTAACTGCTTAAAAGCACGCAAGTATGAACCTGATATGGATAAAAAGCGTGATAAACCGGAGAATAATAAAAATAATCATGTTGCTCTGCCGAAGAAGCTGGTCATTAATATTAACCAGGGCGATGATCCGGGAAAAGACCTGGAGCAGGTGCAACAGATTATCGGTGTTCTAAAAAGACACCCCGGCAAGGATAGCGTCCAGTTGGTCATTCATTACAATGAGCGTGCCACCAAGCTGGACCTGCCCGATCTAAAGGTCGACTATGGCAATGGACTTATGAGCGAACTGACACCATTATTAGGATATTAATCTATCTCGATTTACGTTGCGTTTATGTACTCCCGCATATACTGATTGACCAATGCGGATTTCTCTTCGACGACCCAGTGTGATGCATCGGGGATACGTTTAATCTTCAGGTCATTTATATATTTCTCCAGCCCTTCGATACACCCCGTTAACAAAGCTGTATCCTTTTCTCCCCAGATAACCAGCGTCGGAACAGTGATTCTGGGCAACAAATCCCCGGCAGCAGGTTTCTTTAGAGCTTCTTCCGGATGCTCCAGTGCTTCCACGTTGGCTGCCCTGTAATAATTCAGACTACCCGTAAGCGCTCCCGGCTGAGACCATGCCTTGACATACTCATCTAAATCCTCTTGCTTCATCACCCCACTCTTGAGGATGGCGCCAAATGCCATAACCCGTAGCCATTCATAATTATTTGCCGAGAGAGTCTTTTCCGCCTCCGGGCTGCGGAATAACAGCATATAGCTGCTGGCCTTCCGCTGTTCGGCACTATTGCGCAATTCTCTTTCAAACGTCGCCGGATGTGGTGCGTTAATAATGATCAACCTTTCCAGGTATTGCGGATAAAACATGGCAAATGGCCAAGCTACACCACCACCCCAATCGTGAGCGACCAGGGTGAATTTCTTATGGCCAAGGTGTTCAGCGAGTTGCCTGATATCCTCCATTAATATCCTGGTCTTATATTGTTTCACTTCCTGCGGCCGATCTGATAGATTGAATCCACGCATGTCAGGAGCAACAGCCAGATGGTCTTTACCAAACTCCTGCAACTGGTTCTTCCACATATACCAGAACTCGGGCCAGCCGTGCAGAAACATGATTAGTTTACCTTTTCCCGCATGAGCATAGTGCAATTTAACTCCATTTACATCTGCGTAGGAATGTTCTAACATGGTGGACTCCCTTACATTATATTTATCAATTAGTGCGGATGCTCCGGATCGTCTGGTACTTGAGCGCCTTCCAGTGATAGCAGCCTGCGTTTAAAATCCTTAATATTGGCTTTTCCACCGAATCCACCGAGCTTACCCCCACTATATATCACACGATGACAAGGAATAATAATGGGTATCGGATTCCTGGCCAGAGCCTGTCCTGCCGCGCGATAGGCGTTCATCTTGCCAATGCGTCTGGCTACCCATTGATAGCTTCGTATCTCCCCGTAAGGTATTTCCATGGCGCTTTGCCAGACCGCACGTTGAAAAGGGGTGCTCCCGGATAAATCGAGCTCACAATCAAATCGGTCACGCTGACCCATAAAATATTCTTCAATCTGCCTCGGGATATTACCGCTTTCTTTGGCATTAGCCTGTTCAATATTTACTGGAATATCTTTAATTTGCCTCAGTATTTCACTTCGTGAATTACATGGCAGGGTCAGCCTTTTCACACGTGACTCGGACAATACTATGCCTACCCAACCATACCGTGTAGATACAATTACAGCCCTCAATGGTTGAGCGGTATTTGGTTTCATTTATTTTCCCGGTACCTTCGCAAACTCATTCTCATAAATCCTCAAAGAGTGTTCATCGTAGAGTACAAATTTTACCAGTTTAACGCTTGTAGCCGAACGGTCCAGAAAATCATCAACAGCCTCAAGAGCTACAGCAGCAGCCTGGTCAGGTGGATAACCATACACGCCTGTACTGATAGCCGGAAAGGCAATGCTCGTTAATCCCATTGCTGTCGCTAACTTCAAGCTCTCGACATAACAACTGGCCAGTATGCCCGCCTCTTTGTTATGGCCGCCGCGCCAGACAGGGCCGACGGTATGAATTACATGTTTTGCTGGCAGGTTACCACCAGTGGTCATTACTGCCTGCCCGGCGGGTAGGCGGCCTTTTTTCGCCACGATCGTCTCGCATTCTTGTTTAATAACAGGCCCTCCTGCCATATGAATGGCCCCGTCGACGCCACCACCGCCCATCAGTCCCGAATTAGCCGCATTGACGATAGCATCCACTTTCTCACGTGTGATGTCACCTTTAATACACACCAGCAAGGTGTTTTTAACTTGCATTTCCTTTTTCATCGTTTTCAACTGCTCAGGCAAATTCGGGTAATATCAATCCGTACTTACCATCATTTCTCCGGTAAACCACATTGACTGCATCATCCTCAGCATTAAGAAACAGAAAGAAATCGTGCCCGAGAAATTCCATCTGGTCAATGGCCTGTTCAACAGTCATGGGTTTTACAATAAACCGCTTGGTTTTTACCAGGTGTGGAATAGAGACAGCCTCCATACCAAGTTCAGATACGGCTTCTTCAGTCCTTCTGATCGATATGGGCTCTCTGCCTTTGGTAACTTCATATTTCTTTTTAAACTTGGCAACCAGTCGTTCCATCACGTCTGCTACTGAATCCACCGCAGCCTTCAAATTCTCTGCTTTTTGTTCGCCTCTGATCAGGAATCCGTTGATATTGATTGTGGCCTGGGCAGTATATAGCTGTTGACGTGACTTAGATTTTTCCCTGGACAGTTCCACCTTTACGCCCGTTATGTGATTGCTGAATTTCGACAATCTCATCATTTTTTTCTCAGCGTACGGTATAATATCTTCCTCGGCGTTCAAGTTCTTGGTTAATACCTGTACATTCATACTGTTCTCCTGTTTATGAAATTTCCCTGGTCAATGTAAAACCGGTAATCTGCTTTGCTCCGGCAGCCTTAAGCGCAACTGCACAGGCTTCCAATGTAGAACCGGAAGTGCAAACATCGTCGACCAGGATTACCTTAACATTTCTTAAAGCGCCCATCCTGCAAAAAAATGCATCCTTGACATTCTCAACTCTCTCATTAACATGAAGAGGTCTTGCCTGCGGAGGAGCAT
>CAZABI010000148.1:0-4066 GCA_964483235.1 uncultured Dehalococcoidales bacterium
TTTTTCATTTTTGCAGTGGCAATCATCTCCATGGCACGGGTTATCTTGGCCGTGCTCTGGACACTGCGGATTCTACGTCTAAGCAGTCGCGGACTTACCATTTAATCGCCTCAATAACTTGCGCCTTGTTTGAATTCAGCTACTGCCTTCTTAAGTTCTGCTTCTTTTTCGGGTTTGATAGTTTTCTCGGTGGCTATGCTTTTACCGATTCCAGGATGGCTATTAGCCATAAATTTATAGAAAGCATTCTCGAATGCAGCAACTTTATCGACCGGTACATCATCAAGATAACCGTTGGTCACTGCCCACAGGATCATGACCTCATTTTCCAGTAACAGTGGAGCGTACTGTGGCTGTTTGAGAATTTCCGTCATACGCTGACCGCGCTCAAGCTGCGCCCTGGTGGCCTTATCGAGGTCAGATGATCCAAATTGGGCGAAGGCAGCCAGTTCGCCATATTGGGCCATTTCAATTTTGAGTTTGCCTGCAACCTGCCTCATGGCCTTGGACTGCGCGTTGCCGCCCACGCGCGATACTGAGAGACCGATATTGAGGGCCGGGCGGATACCCGCATTGAACAGGTCGGTTTCTACATAAATCTGGCCGTCCGTGATCGAAATCACGTTGGTTGGAATATACGCCGACATATCTCCCGCCTGCACCTCGATGATGGGCAGAGCGGTTAGTGATCCGCCGCCTTTCGCTGCGGAAAGCTTGGCAGCTCGCTCGAGCAGCCTGCTGTGCAGGTAAAATACATCACCGGGATAGGCCTCACGGCCGGGAGGCCTGCGGAGGATCAAGGAAATCTGCCTGTAGGCCCAGTCATGCTTGGAAAGGTCATCATATATTATGAGAGCATCTTTGCCCTGTTCCATGAACTCTTCGCCCATGGTGCAGCCTGCATACGGTGCCAGGTATTGCATGGCTGCGGGATCGGACGAATTGGCAGCTACCACTATGGTGTATTCCATAGCGTCGTATTTTCTGAGGACATCAATGACGTTGGCGACCTTGGCCGTCTTCTGGCCGATGGCGACATAGATACAAATCAGGTTCTGTCCCTTCTGGGCAATGATGGTATCGATGGCGATGGCGGATTTGCCGATAGAGCGGTCGCCGATAATAAGCTCGCGCTGCCCGCGGCCGATGGGTACAAGTGAATCTACGCATTTAATGCCCGTGTGAACTGAGGTGTTTACGGATTGCCGGTCCACGACGTTCGGGGCGATGCGTTCTACCGGGCGCTGTTTGCTGGTCTTGATCGGGCCGAGACCATCTATGGGCTGACCCAGTGTGTTAACAACACGCCCAATAAGCTGATCGCCGACCGGCACCTCGACTACGCGGCCGGTGCAACGGACCTCGTCGCCTTCCTTGATATGGGAATAATCACCGAGGATTACGGCTGCCACCGTGTCTTCCTCGAGGTTAAGTGCCAGTCCCATGATTCCGCCGGGAAAAGCGAGCAACTCGTTATTCTTGGCTTTGCGCAGACCTTGCATCCGGGCCACGCCGTCACCGACTTCTACCACGGTTCCAACATCGGTCATGGTAGTAGAAGAGCCGAAGTGCTCAATCTGCTCTTTGATCACTGATACTATATCTTTTTCATGGGATTTCAATCTGCTCACCCCCTAAGGTAGTTTACTTTGCTGCTTCTACCAGGTCCTTTTTCAGCAGCTCCAGCCTGTTGCGAACGCTGCCATCAATCATGGTATCTTCAATCCTGGCGACCATACCGCCAAGAATTACCGGATTGACCTGGAGTTTGATCGATACCTTCTTACCGGTAATTTTTTCTAGTTGGCTGATGATCTTATGCTTCTCAGCCTCATCGACTGGCACAGCGGTGGTCACCGTGGCATGCTTTATGCCCTTGTACTCATCCAGGATAGCCTCGTATTCATCTGCAATCTGGTCAATATTCTTGAGTTTACCCTTGGAGATCAACAGGTAGCACAAGTTCAGGACGTGCTCGTCCGCTTTACCCAGCTTCTGTTTGAACAGGTCTGCTTTCTGGTTGAACGGAACCTTGGGATTATCGAGTAGATCAACGACCTGCTGGTCTTTGACTATCTCGACCATCTTATGTAGCTCCTTCGCCCACTCGTCAAGGTGGTTCTTATCCTTGGCGATCTGGAAAATAGCCTGAGCGTAGCGCCTGGCAGAAATCGTCGATATCATTTGCTTATCCTGCTTTAATTTTGCTTGAATGAATTGCTTTGCTCGAGAACCTCGTTTATCAGCTTCTTATGCTTTTGTGTATCCAGGGATTCTTTGATTACCTTTTCTGCAGCAAGTACGGTCAGGTTGGCAAACTCGTTGCGCAATTCAGCGATGGACTTGTCGCGTTCGAGTTTAATATCATCCTTGGCTTTAGAGATAATAGTCTCTGCTTCCTTGCGTGCTCCATCTTTGGCCTCTTCCTTTAGCTTCTCAGCAATTTGTGAGGCCTGGGCAATGATTGACTGCCCTTCTTTCCTGGCGGTTTCGATAGCAGCCTTGACCTGCTCTTCGCTGCGGGTCGTTTGATCCTTTATTTTCTCTGCCTGCTCCAGGCTCTCCTTTATCCGGGCCTGCCGTTCATCAAGTATCTTGAGGACCGGTTTGTACAGGACCGCGGTCAGGAGCCCGAACAAGATGAGGAAATTGATCAGAAAAGCAACCAGCAGTTGTAGATTTATGCCGATAGCTTCCATTTTTTTACCTCAAACTTCCATTCCTGATTTCGTCGCCCATTGCGCCCGTTCATACCGAGGCGTCAACGGAGCTGTGTAAATACAGCTTCTCGACCTGGCTTGCAAAGTTATACGACCATTGCAAGAAGGATGGCGATGATCAACGCATAGATGGCCACCGCCTCGGTAAGAGCGCCGATAAGGATCATATTAGTCATGAGTGCACCCTTGGCTTCAGGATTGCGGCCCAGCGCCTGCATGGCGCCAAGGCCAACCAGACCCAGGCCGATACCCGGGCCAAGCATGCCCAGGCCACCAGCGAGGCCAGCCGCCAACATTTTCATAGTTTCTGCGTCCATTGATAAATCCTCCTTTTATACTTAAATGCTATTTAACTTAATGATGCTCCGCACTTTCTTCGTGATGCGAAGAGATAGCCATAACTCCGAAGACCAGAGTTAATCCGCCAAAGATCATGGCCTGCAGGATACCGACCAGGGTTTCAAGACCGTAGAACGGTATGGCTGGAATGAAGGGGATGAGGAATGTCATAACCATGAGCAGGATTTCCCCGGCTGTCATGTTGCCGAATAGACGGAAGGTAAAGCTGACGATCCTGATAAAGTGACTCAGCACCTCCAGGAGACCTACATATATATTGATTAAGCCAAACAGGAAACCGCTCAGGGCCGGCCCCATTTTGCCTTTGACCAGGTTGTCAAAGAAATCCTTCTTGGTAGTACTGAACTGAAAGAAGGAATCCACGTATTTTAATGGGCCGATCTTGCTGAAGCCCAGGTATTCAATAAAGAGAAACGAGCAAAGGGCGATTGAAAGAGTCAGGTTTACATCGGTATTCGCTGCGCGAAGCAGGGGAATGAATACCCTGGTATGCTCACCGTGAGCTGTGATCTCCTCCCAGAAGCCGATGGTGCCCCAGAGAGGTACAAGTGCCAGCCAGGCATTGGTAAGTACATAAAGGAATATGGTACCGACTACCGGCAGCAAGATACGCGTGTTCTTAGAGCCCGCCACACCCTCGATGAAATTGTACATTCCTTCCACGATTATCTCGGCCAGGCTCTGTAGCCTGCCCGGAATGATTCTGGCCTTACGGGTGGCAAAGAAGAACAGCAGGAAAAGAACAAGGATCGTTACCCACGAAGCTAACAGGGTATTGGTGACAGTGAACCAGCCGATGTGAAAAACCGCTTCGGAAGGGAGCTGGATGTGCGGTTTGTGCATTTCCACCTGGGGTGGGAGTTGAAGTCCGAGCAGTTTGCTGCCGATAGGGCCGATGGCAAAACCGGTTATTAATAATGACAGGACAATAATGCCCAGGACTACCATTAAACGGGTGGAGCAACCAAGTTTACTCACTGTCATGC
>CAZABI010000149.1:0-4047 GCA_964483235.1 uncultured Dehalococcoidales bacterium
GTAGCTGTTCATCTCCTTCTTGATGGTGTCAGTACGCTTCTCAATCTCTGCGTCGCTGATCACGGCTTCGGCGATCTTGTCCAGTATGTTGATGTTAGGCAGCGACCAGCCGCCCACCGTGATAGACGAGCGCATGCGGTCCATGATACCGGTATCGGCAGGAGCAGCATGCTCAACAGGTTGTTCAATAGCGGCCGGTTCCGCTTTTTCTTCGGCTTCAACTGCTTCTATCGTAGTCTTATCATCGGTCCGCGATTCCTTCAAATCGTAAATTAAGTCGCCGACTTTATCGGCTGTACCACGTGAGACCTGTTTCATCCGGAACCAGCTCCAGCGCGGTGCAATCAGTAAAATACCGAACAGCACCAGAGCCAGTAGTATGAATATACCCGCTGTCAGCGAGTCCGTGATGATGCCTTTGCCCGCATAGCCGCCCAGCGTGGCCTGAGACAGCACACCGTTGGAAGGCCGGATAAAGGCCATCCCGCCCCATAGTGCAACGGCGAAGGCGGCAGCGCCCAGCCAGATATTCCAATGCCGCGTCAGCAGTAGCGGCCTGGCGATAATAACGATGAGTGCAGCCAGCGCCAGGAAAACCAGTATGATGCCGAGCCCCAGCAGCCTCAACGTATTTAACCAGAGATTGCCGAGCATCGCGGAAATATCCTCGCCGAGCTGGTTGAAGAAAACTGTGATGGCTGGCCAGAAGACTATGACCAGCAGTATAGCAATGACAAATAGCAGGGCAAGTATGACGGGCGGCGAGAAGATGAACTTGAAGAAGGATTTCCCCGCGGAGCCTTTATTACCTTTCTTCTGCGATGTTCCCTTTTTACCGCTTTTCTTAGCTGGCATAGCTTTATTCTACTATACCTCGATGGCGGTTGTAATTATCATCGGCCTGCGCTTGGTCTGCTCGTAGAAGAACCTGCCCAGCGTGTCCTTGACGCGCGCATGGATGGAGCTGTAGTCCGTGTGGTGCGCCTTGCCCAGGGTATTCATCACCAGCTCCTTGCCCTGCTCGATAACGCTGCCGTCGTTTTCGGCGTCCACGAAACCGCGTGATACGATATCCGGACGGCCGATCATGCGGCCTTCCTTCTTGTCGAGCGCCACGATCACGACCACGATTCCGTCGCGGGAAAGCAGCTTGCGGTCGCGCAGAATGACATGCGCCATATCGCCCAGCACCAGGCCGTCCACATACACGTTGCCGTAGCGCAGCCTGGTTACCACGCGCGCCTTTTCTCCGTCGAGCTCAAGCACGCTGCCGTTATCCATTACAAAGACATGGTTCTCCGGTATGCCCAGCCCCCTGGCCAGCCCCGCGTGTATGCAAAGGTGGCGGTACTCGCCGTGGATGGGTGCGAAGAATTTGGGTTTAACCAGGTTGATGAGCATCTTGAGCTCCTCCTGGCTGCCGTGACCGTGCACGTGCACCTGGGAACGTTCGCCGTAGATGACGTTGGCACCCTGGCGGAAGAGGCTGTCGATGGTGCGGTTGATCAGCGTCTCGTTGCCCGGTATGGGCGTGGCTGATATTACTACAGTGTCACCGGGGTGGATGCGTATCTCCCCCTGCTCGCGGTTGGCAATACGCACCAGGGCCGAGGTGGGCTCGCCCTGGCTTCCCGTGGTCATCATGACGATTTCCTTCTGGCTGTATGTGCGCATTTCCTCCACATTACATAAAACACCGGGCGGCACGTGGAGATAGCCCTGTTCGATGGCCATCTTCACCGTATCGCGCATGCTGCGTCCCATGATGAAGACGTGCCTTTTGTGGCGGGCAGCGGCGTCGATGACAAGCTGTACGCGCGAAACAAGCGAGGAGAAGGTGGCGACGATAACGCGGCCGGGCGCCGTGCCGATGATGCGGTCCAGCGTCTGCCCCACGATTTTCTCGGAAGGAGTGTAGCCGGGCAGCTCGGCATAGGTGGAATCGGCCATCAGCAGCAGCACGCCCTCGCCGGAGAGCTGGGCCAGCCGGGTGAGGTCGGTTGCGCGTCCGTCAACCGGTGTGTAATCTATCTTGAAATCGCCGCTGTTGACCACTATGCCGGCCGGTGTATAGACGATTAAGCCGACGGCGTCGGGAATGCTGTGGCAGACGGCGTAGGGCTCGACCTTGAAGCAGCCGATCTGCACCTTGTGGCCGGGCTGCATCAATTTAAGCTTGGCCTTGATCAGCGAGCGTTGCTCCTTGAGCTTGACCGTGATCAGCCCCTGTGTGAGCTTGGTGGCATAAATGGGCACGTCGATCTTGGGAAGAATATAGGGAAGCGCGCCGATATGATCCTCGTGGCCGTGAGTAATGACAATGCCGCGGACCTTATCCTTATGCTCCAGCAGGTAGGTGAGATCCGGGATGAGCATGTCGACGCCCAGCATCTCCTCCCTGGGGAACATCATGCCGGCGTCAATGACGAGTATATCGTCGGCGTACTCGACGGCCATCATGTTCTTGCCGATCTCGCCAAGTCCGCCGAGTGGTATTATCCTTAATTTGTTGCGGTGCATATTATCAGAACAGGGAGAGCTGGTTGGGTCTCTCCTGAGTCTCTTCAGTTTTATCCACCTCGGCGAGCACGCCGGGCAATTTAGGTATATCCGCCTCGATTACCTTGCGCAGGCTGCCCTGGTGCAGTGCGGCGGCGGGGTGGTACATGGCGAAGCAAACATGGTTGCCGGTGCGTCGTGCACGGCCGTGCACCTTGCTGATGCTCTCGCCGGGAAAGTATTTCGCCATCGAGTAGCGGCCTAAGGTCACGATGACCCTGGGCTTGATGGTCTCAATCTGGCGCTCCAGCCATTTGCTGCAGGCCATGATCTCCCCGGGCAGAGGATCGCGGTTTTCAGGCGGCCGGCACTTGATCACATTGGCGATGAAGACCTGGTTACGCTTAAGTCCGATCAGTCCCAGCAACTGGTCAAGATACTGGCCGGCCGGCCCTACGAAAGGACGGCCCGACTGGTCTTCGAAATGACCGGGTGCCTCGCCTATGAAGAGGAGCTTGGCGTTTTCGGGGCCTTCACCGGGGACGACCTTAATCCGGTGTTTGGCCAGCTCGCAAGTACGACAGTGCTCTATTTCAGTATTCAGTTCTGCAAGTGTGGACATCTAAATGCAATATTAACATAGCATGTAGTGCCGGTCAATCTATTTCACGATTAGCTCGCGTCATTGCGAGGAGCTTGTGACCAAGCAATCTAATTATCGCAGGAGATTGCCACGCTACGCTCACAATGACGCGGAGTAGGCGGTCAATCTATTTCACTATGAAAATGAAGCTTGCAGCCAGCATGGACAGCAATATAACGCACACGATGATGGGATTACGCTCGCGCATGGTGATGAAATGCGCAAGCGAGGTGACGATAATGGCTACAGGCAGCAGTAGGATAATGAACAGCCCCGTTGTGATACAGGCGGACGGGTCGAATTGTGCCAGGCCGGCCGGGATAAGCGACAGCGGGGTAAGTGCTGTCGCGGCAGGAGCGCCTTTAACAGCAAACAGGACTATGCCGGCTGCTATCAACACCAGGCTGATGATCATACCTGTACGCAGCAGGATGCCGACACGCCGGTCCAGAGCCTGTAGTGCTACGTGTAACTTGTCCTTCAGTACGCTCATTATTTAACTTCCGGTCATTAGAAAAAATGCTTTCACGATCATCAGGATAGAGGTTAAAACCAGGAAAACGGTGAGAATCCGTATCAGCAGGGCGCTCCGGGCGCGGTGAGCAAATGTTGCGCCCAGCCTGGCGCCAAGATAGGTGCTGATAATTAACGGGGCTACTACATAGGGAAGTATGTACCCGTTGTGCACATAAATAAGCGACCCGGTCATGGTGGTGATGCATAGCAGCAGGCTGCTGGTGGCGATGGTGGCCTTCAGTGGCACCTTCATGACCAGGTTCATTACAGGTACGTTTATAATGCCACCGCCCACACCCAGAAGGCTTGAGATGACGCCGCCCAAGAAGCCGGCGATTACGCCGGTGGACGGCCGGTGAACTTCATAATTAATCTCCTCGTTGACTGCG
>CAZABI010000150.1:0-4043 GCA_964483235.1 uncultured Dehalococcoidales bacterium
ATTTAAACCCCCCGGTATAGCCGGGGGGCCGTTGTCACCAAATGCTTGGTATGCAAACTAATTGTAGGTTATAGCGGATTTTTTATCAAATTTACACTGCAACGATGTCATCGTGAGGAGCGAAGCAACGTGGCGATCTGTTATCATGAGATTGCTTCACTTTGCTCGCAAAGACACGTGGAATGCTAAATCTTCCTCCCAGCTCTCCGACCGAGGATAAAGGCTATAACTACGGCAATAATAAAGACCAGGATTAATATCCACAGCCACAGATTGCCGTTGAGAAAGCTAGTAAAAGATTGTGCTGTTGTTTGATTATCAGCAGCGGCAATCTGGCCCGGGACAACCGGCCGGCCCGGCTGAGTCGTCTGGTTTTCCGTAATCACCGGTTGTGTGACCGGAGTCTCGGCAGGTTCGGGATTATATTGCGAAATGTTGAAGGACATGGTTTCTGACCACGGTCCTGTGCCCTTCTCTCCGTTAGCGGCCTGAACGATCCTGATTTTCCAGTAATAAGCCTTGCCCTGTTCCAACCCGGTTTTGTCTGTGAGTCTCCAGGCTGGCGCTCGCCGGTTCTGCGGTGTGATGGTTTTCTGGGTGAGTATCTGCGAGAAGCTGCTGTCGCCGGCCAGCCATAGCTCATAAGCAAGCGCCGTCGTGCTTGGGCGCCAGGTAAAATCGATATCCTGTATCGCCCCATCGGTAATATAGATAGGGACCGTGTATCCTGTGGCGGGAGCAACAGGCAGAGGAGGAGCAAACAGCTCTTCTTTGGTCGGTTGGGGGGGTGGCGTATACTGCGGGGTGGGTGACATACAGTCGCAGAAATTC
The DNA here is from genome assembly GCA_964483235.1 of uncultured Dehalococcoidales bacterium. Lineage (GTDB taxonomy): Bacteria > Chloroflexota > Dehalococcoidia > GIF9 > UBA5629 > CAZABI01. Next base: position 832 of record CAZABI010000150.1, read on the forward strand.
CACAGGCGTCCAATACCGGCCGGGTAGTTATAAGGTCGGTTATCTATAGCCCACAGGTTAATCCCTGATGAGAGCTTGAGTGATAGCGGTTCGCGTGTGAAGACCACTCCCGGCGTAAGGCCGGTGTTGAGAACGCTCCATTCGATGGCAGGCGGCCCCAGCGCTTGAGGGTAAAGCGTACGGTCGACGGCTGTGCTGCTGGAACCGTAGAGCGTGCCTGTTTGCGCCAGCCCCCAGAATCCCTGGCTGGGCGCTGACATCGGCTGCCAGGTAAATTCCCCGATGATCCAGTTGTAGATATCGCTGCCTGCACTGTCGCTGGCCGCATAGATAATCACACCCTCGCGGAAGCGGTAGTCGGCCAGCACGTGCATTCTGCCGGCCGGAGTTAGGGGGGCGGTGACAGTGAAGGATATTCCACCGTCCAGCGAATAGGCTACACGGTTGTCTGCCAGGTCGCCTCCGACAACGACAACGCCGGTGGGCGCGGCGAAGACAGTATGCGCCGCCATGAGCGTGGTGGCGGTTGCCTGGGTCCACTGTGGAATGAGAGAGGTAACGTTGCATTTTCTCATCATGATGCCACCCAGCACATAAACAAGACGCGTATTATTTGTTGTGGTTACCGAGAAATCACTGACATTCATACCGGGCAGCAGCGCTTTCCATGACTGGCCTGAATCCTGTGACTGGCGCAGGTCGTCGCTGCCCCTTGAAGCGAATAAAACAACCTGGTCGTTGCCGTAATTGCTCATGCGCAGTATCAGGTCATTGGTGTTTGATCCGAGGCATAATACCCGCTCCCATGACCTGCCGGTCGGCTCCACGCTGGAACGCCAGATAGAGTCGAGGCCAGCCCCGGCGGTGTTGATTGAAGCTAAATACACCGTATTCGAGTCAGGTGAAACGGCAACGTCTGAAAGGGAGTTGATCTGTGTGTCGATGAGGCTTAACTGGTTCCAGATGCGGCCATTGTCGAGGCTGATGGAAAAGGCCGACTCGTCCAGCGCGACGTTATTTAAATAGCCTCCCGGCCACGCCGCCGGACCGTTCATCAACGCCGAACTGGTCCCGCAAAAAGCTCTGGAGGCATCCGGCGTCCAGTAGACCTGGGCGTTGCCGTAACCTGACGTACCGGCACCGGTAGGTGGCTTCTCAGCGGCGTACCAGCAGGTGGTCGGGCAGGTCTGAGGCGCATTCGTGAACCAGGTCATTACCGTGGCGCGCACCGGGTCGCCGGTTACCTCTCCGGCTAATAACTTACCGCTGGCATATGTGCCGTAATAGGCAATGCTGGAGATTCGCTTGTTTGGTAAAGCAGTCATCAACTGGTACACGGTATTGTTATCTACCCTGAAAATGCCGGCGGCAGCCGCCAGGCAATCGGTGCTGATATAAGCACGGCAAAGGCTGGGCGCCTGCCCTGAGAAGTCCAGGGGAAGTTCCATGTCTGCCATGATAATTTGACTGGCTTTGGGTGAAGTCCCGGTACCATTGGTGCTAATCTCAGGCGGGTTGCCGCTGTAAATAGCATTCCAGTTGGTGGTGTTGGCGCTGAGGTCACGTAAGCCGACATTGAAAAAGGTCCCGGCGGCGGTTGAGTACAAAACCGCCAGGGAGGAATCGCTTTTATAGGAAGGAGAGAACCTGAGTGAAAGAACATCGCCCGCCAGTCCCTGTGCTACCCAGGTACCGCCGATGCCGCTTGTCCTGTAAGTGTATACCGTTCCTCCTCCTGCCCCGGTGCGTGTACCGGCGGCTATATCGTAATTGCCATACAATGGTGAAACGGCTATGGCGTTGATATTGGCCGCCGCTGTGAGGCCGGTATCCGTCCAGTTCTGACCGCCGTCAACCGAGGCGAAGACGCGGCGGGGAAGCCCACCCGTGCTCATGACCACGACCACGAACTGCGGATTATCCGGCGCTATGGCGATATTCCAGGCCGGGAACGCGGCGCCCGCCGTCACCAGCGTATTGCTGATGTCGAGCCAACTCGTGCCGGCATTATCCGAGCGGTACAGGCGGCTGTTGGCCGTATCCACAGCATAAATCGTACCGCCACCAGGAGCAACTGCCATGGCGTTGATCTCTGAAGGGCTTACAATAACGTTGAACTGGTTGCTGGGGGTGTCAACCGGAGTCCATGTCATCCTGCCGGCCTGCACAGGCGAGGGAAAAACGATCGGGCCCGATGTCAGAAATATTGTGATGACAAGAAATACTCTTAATGCCTTCCTGTACATTGCTTTCAATCCTGACGATCCTTTATGCCTGGTAAATGTAATAGGCGGGCTGCCCGTTTAGCAGAGTACCGGTGTTATAACTATGACGGGAGCTGGTCCGAAGTTACGATCTGACCGGCGGGTATCTCAATTTCGGGCATGCCATCGGTATAGTGCGGCACGGGCGGTTTCATAGGTTGCTTGGGACCGTAATTGCGCTCTTCAATGATAGTATCCAGCAGACTGTACACGATCTCGGTTGTCCCCTTATGTGTGCTCTTATGACCGTCGGGCAGTTTGCAGATATGCAACTCCCACTCGTTATACTTTTCCCTGCTCCAGGTGACCGTGCGGCCTCCCGCCAGCGCTGCGCTTTTCTTGTCGCCGGGGATGACAGTGATGGGTTTAACGTCGGTATTGCGCCAGCCGGTTACCACCGTGCGCAGCAACTTCTTGGTACCGAAGCCGCATTCTTCGACTGGAGCGCTTTTTTCGTCTGACGATGTAACTGTGGTAATAACATCGGGAGCCGGCAGGCTTTTCTTTTCCATCAGGGGATTCATCTCCTGCAACTCAGGAGTAGAAGGCAATTCTTTGCCCTGCGAGATCTCGTCCTCGTATTTCTGAAGCAGCTCGCCGAATTTTTCCAGGAGTTGTTCCCTGGTCGATCCAGGTGTCCTTTTCAGTCCGTCTCCGATCATGACTACCGTAGTTTGGGGTGGTGGCATAGCCGGAGGTGGTTGAGGAGCAGGTGGAGGAGGTGGATACATGTAAGGAGGAGGAGGTGGCGGTGCGTGCATGGGAGGACCGTAAGGGATGGGGTGCGGTCTCTGGCTGCGCTTGTAAAGAGTATAGAAAGCATATATTGCGCCTGCTACAATCAGGATGGTGATAGGTATGGTCACCGCCGGGATGCCGTAATCAGGGTCCCATTGGACCGTCACTGTCTTTGGACCATCGATAGTTTCACTGCCTGAGGCAAGCAGG
>CAZABI010000151.1:0-2743 GCA_964483235.1 uncultured Dehalococcoidales bacterium
TGCCGGAAATTAAATCGTAATACTTAAGGAGAAATAATGTCATTCAAGTCTCTACTGTATGAAAAAAAGGGGAGGATCGCCTACGTCACACTTAACCGTCCCGAGGTGATGAACTCGATTAACCCGCCGACCAGCGAAGAACTGTGGGATGCCTTCTCGGATTTCCGGGACGATCCCGAGGTCTGGGTAGCCATACTGACCGGCGCCGGGGAAAAGGCCTTCTCGGCGGGCAACGACCTCAAGTACCAGGCTCTGCACGCCAGTGATCCAAAGGCTATGGAGATCAAGAATCCCGGCGGCTTCGCAGGCATCACAAAAAATTTTACCTGTTATAAACCTATGATCGCCGCGGTCAACGGCTTCGCGCTGGGAGGCGGCCTGGAGATAGCGCTCAAATGCGACATCATCATCGCAGCCGACCATGCCCGCTTCGGCCTGCCTGAACCAACGGTAGGCCTGATGGCAGCCGCAGGAGGTGTTCTGCGCCTGCCGCGCATGCTACCCCAAAAAATTGCCATGGGCATGATGTTTTCTGCCAAACCCATCTCGGCGCAGGAAGCCTACCGCCTCGGGCTGGTCAACGAGGTCGTGCCGCTCAAAGACCTGATGGCCACAGCGGAAAGGTGGGCTAATGATATACTGCGCTGTTCACCACTCTCCATCCGGGCTACCAAGGAAGTTGCACTGAAGGCGCTGGATATGAAGCTGGATGATGCTTTGAATACCGATTTCCCGGCTGTTTACAAGCTGTTTACTTCCGAAGACGCAATCGAGGGTCCGCTGGCTTTTGCCGAGAAAAGACCACCTCAATGGAAGGGACGCTGAATAGAATCTAAGGGCGGGCGGCGTCCTCAAGGGCGCCGCCCGCTGTAAAACTGATGGCTAAGCTGACAGTATCCCTGGCGCAGATGGCAGTGGCGCGGGCCTGGCCCGAGGAAAACCTGCGTAAGGCTGAAGCTTTCATTGCCGAGGCTGCGCGCCGCGGCTCCGGCCTGGTCTGCTTCCCAGAGATGTGGACCACCGGCTTCGATTGGGCGGTCAACCAGCGTATCGCACCTCAGCAGGACGAGGTTATCGAGCGCGTGGCCGCCATGGCGCGACATTACAGCATTTGGATCAACGGCTCTATGCTGGCGCTTAACGAATAAGCTAAAGTAGACAACACCTCCATACTCTTTGACTCTGAAGGCAGCCGGGCTGGTATCTACCGCAAGACACACCTCTTTAGCCTGATGCACGAGAATGAGCATATGGCGCCCGGCAATGCGCTGTGTACTGTCCAGACGCCATGGGGCCTGGCCGGCCTCTCCATCTGCTACGACATACGCTTCCCTGAACTCTTTCGCACCTACGCGCTGAAGGGTGTGAAGATCCAGTTCTCACCGATGGCTTTCCCCTATCCCCGGCTACCGCATTGGAAGATACTGGTGCGCGCACGCGCTATTGAGAACCAGATGTTCATGCTGGGCGCCAACCAGGTAGGGCCGGAAGACTTCGGCCCCGATGGTGTGGCTACCTATTTCGGATCTTCCTGCATCATCGATCCCTGGGGTGAAACTGTGGCTGAGGCCGGCGAACAGGAGGAAACACTAATCACAGCCACTATCGACACGGAAAAAGTTGACGAGATACGCAATAAAATGAAGGTGCTGCGCGACAGGCGACCCGATTTGTACGAGTTGGGGTAGACCTACTTCACCCCGGTGTACAGCACAGCCAGTATCGTAGTTCTCTTTTTGCCGATTGTTCCTACGTAGTGAGGCCTGTTCGAGTCATAGTAGACTGCATCGCCGGCCTCCAGCACTTCCTCATGGTCACCGACTCTGACTTTCATTTTTCCGCTTAGTACAAATAGGAACTCCTGCCCGTCGTGTGCAGACAACTCTTCTTTCTTGGAAGGGACCAGGGTCACGATAAAGGGCTCCATTACACGGTTCCCCTTCTGAGAAGCAAGTGACTCGTAATAATAACCGTACTGAGCACTCTGCTTCTCACCGTAGCGCGAAACCGGGCGCCGTTCATCGCTGCGCACTACTACTATAGGCTTATCAACACCCGGCGAAATGAAATATCCCATCTTCATATCCAGCGCCTTACCCAGCTTGATCAATTGCCCCAGAGGAGGGGTAAATTCGTTGGACTCAACACGTTTCAACGCAAACAGGCTTATGCCTGTGCGGTTGGATATGTCCTTAAGCGTCAGGCCGCGCGTCTCGCGCGCCAGCCTGATGCGCTCTCCCAATGTGGCAGCAGTCTCCTTTTTAACGGCCGCTATATGTGTATCCGAAGTAAGCAGGTCATCTTGCCTGTTCAACCTTCGACGCACAGCGCTCTTTTTTACTGGCCTTACTATCTTCTTTTCAGCTTGTTTCTTCATCTTTCCCTCCTAAATAGCCCTGCCTGTTACTCCGATGTGCCGTGCGATCACAATCCGGCAGACCTCGGAAGTGCCTTCGCCGATCTCCAGCAAGCGCTGATCGCGGTAAAACCTTTCCACCGGGAAATCCTTCATCAGACCATATCCTCCATGTAGCTGCACGGCATGGTTAACACACCTGTGCATGACTTCCGAGCAATACAGCTTGGCCATGGCTGCCTCCTTGCTCATCGGCTGACCGGTATCTTTCAGCCAGCACGCTTTATAGAGCAAGTTCCGCGCCAACTCTAACTCCAATGCCATATCGGCCAGCTTGAAGGAGTTGACCTGGAATGAGCTGATCGGCCGGCCAAACTGCACACGGTT
>CAZABI010000151.1:2843-4026 GCA_964483235.1 uncultured Dehalococcoidales bacterium
AGGAAGCAGCTTACTTCCCGTTTCCCGCCGGGCATCTCTCCGGTCACTGCCTGAACAATGATAACTCCTGTCATATCACAGGCTGAATTGGTAATAAATATCTTCCGCCCGTTTATGACCCAGTTATCGCCCTTGAGCTCGGCTTTAGTCTTAGAGCTGCCTGCATCCGACCCCGCCTCGGGTTCGGTCAGGCCGAAGGCGGCCAATTTTTCACCCCTGCACAGCTTCGGCAGCCATTCCTTTTTCTGCTTATCATTGCCGAAATAGTAGATCGGACCAATGCCCAGCGAGTTGGCGGCGATAATAGTGGCGGCCTGTGACCCATCCACCCTGGCCAATTCCTCCACCGCGATGATGTAAGAAACGTAGCCCATGTTGGAGCCGCCGTATTTATCGGAAACGAATGCGCCCAGCAGGCCGATTTCGGCCATCTTCCGGGTCAATTCCTCCGAGAACTCCTCCTTGTCGTCCAGCTCACGGGCCACCGGGGCTATCTCCCGCTCGGCGAAGTCCCGCACGGCCTGGCGCGTGATTTGTTGCTCCTCGGTCAGGTTGTAGTCCATATCTGCCTCCCGATATGCGTAAAGCGCTGATTTAAGCCGATATATTATTCCAATTATCGATTTTCTTCAAGCTGCGCAAACGCACATCAGGTGTCAATTTCTTGTTGTTTATACTTTCAACCTGAGTATTCGCTGCGCGTTCTTATATAACACCTTTTCAATAACTTCCGGCTTGTAGCCGCCCTTCTCAAACTCATCCAGCCAGCGCCCCGGCGGTATCTCCGGGTAGTCCGATCCGTACATGAACTTGTCCCGCAGCCGGCCGTTGACCTCGCGCTTAATAATATCCGGGAAATATTTCGGCGCCCAGCCGGAAAGGTCGGCAAACACATTCCCCTTGTGCAGCAGTACGGCGATTTGCTCCTCCTGCCAGGGCCAGGCAGGATGGATCATCACAATGGTCAACTGTGGGAAATCCGCAGCTATATCATCAATGTAGGGGATGGGCCGGGTATAATCCAGGTGATATCCTCCGCCTCCGGGCATCCCCGCGCCTGCGCCCGTAGTGCCGGTGTGAAAGGAAACAGGTATTTTCAACTCAACACACTTTTCATAAAGCGGATAAAAGCGGTGGTCATTGGGATAAAAGGCCTGCATAGCCTGTTGAAACTTCAGCCCCG
>CAZABI010000152.1:0-4024 GCA_964483235.1 uncultured Dehalococcoidales bacterium
CAATGGAGCGATTTCGAACGTGAAATCAATCCGGCGGATGCTGTTACCTGATAACGTCGATGTTCATATAAGGCCGTAGCGCCTCCGGTACGATGATACTACCGTCGGCCTGCTGGTAATTCTCCATGACCGTTATCATGACGCGCGGCAGGGCAAGGCCGGACCCATTCAGCGTATGCACAAAGCGGGGTTTGGCTTCTGTACCAGGCCTGTATCGTATATTAGCCCTGCGCGCCTGAAAATCACCGCAGTTACTGCAGGAGCTGACCTCCAGCCATTCCTGGCAGCCGGGCGCCCACATCTCCAGGTCGAAAGATTTAACTGCTGCAAAGCCCATATCGCCTGTGCAAAGCTGTATGACCCGGTAGGGTAAGGCGAGCTTACGGCAAATGTCCTCGGCGTCGTCGATCATTTTCTGCAACTCCATTTCGGAGGTCTCAGGTTCCACGAACTTATACATTTCAACCTTATCGAACTGGTGGCCCCGCTTAATGCCGCGAGTATCCTTGCCGGCAGCCATCTTTTCTCGCCGGAAACAAGCGGTATGCGCTACGTAATAGAAAGGCAATGTCCCGGAGGGAATTATCTCGTCGCGATGCAGGTTGGTCAGAGGCACTTCGGCGGTAGGGATGAACCAGTAGTCCTCCTCGGCGTCGTGGTATAGGTTATCGATAAACTTGGGCAAATTGCTGGAGCCCACCAGGCATTCCCGCTTGACCATAAATGGCGGGTACATCTCGGTATAACCGTGTTTATTGACGTGCAGGTCCAACATGAAGTTAATCAATGCTCTTTGCAATAGGGATCCCAGACCCCTGAGCACATAAAAGCGCGTTCCTGACAGCTTGACGCCGCGCTGGAAGTCAATTATGCCCAATTTCTCGGCAATGTCCCAGTGAGGCAGTGGAGTGAAGGTAAAATCCAAGGGTTTACCCCAGGAGCGCATCTCGATGTTGTCGGCAGCATCCCTGCCCACCGGAACATCCGGAGCAGGCAGGTTGGGCAGGCGCAGCAACTTATCCTCAAGCCTGGCTGTAAGTTGGCCGCTTTCTGCCTCGATCTCACTGATGCGGTCACCCACTTTGCGCATCTCGGCGATAAGGTCAGCCGGCTTATCTTTCATCCTGCCGATTTGCTTGCTGACCTCATTACGCCTGGCCCGCAGGGCTTCCGCCTCCTTGAGCATCTCGCGGTATTTATTATCGAGATCGATGGCTTCATCGATGGTTGCACGGTCCTCACCGCGCTTTTCCATAGCCTGGTAGACCAGTTCAGGGTTATCGCGTATCAGTTTAATATCTATCATTCGTCACTCCTGCCCAGCTTCGTCTTAAGCTGTGGGAAGAGGATCACTTCCCTGATTGATTGCTTATCGGTAAGCAACATAACCAGACGGTCTATACCTATACCCAGGCCGCCTGTCGGCGGCATACCGTATACCATGGCCGTAATGAAATCGTCGTCTATCATCTCGGTTTCCGGCAGCTCTCCCGCTGCCCTGGCGCGCTCGACTTCGGCCGCATGCATTTCCCTCTGATGCATAAAGCGCTCGCGCTGTTCACGGGGGTCGTTAAGCTCCGAAAAGGAATTAGCTACTTCCATACCGTATATAAAAGCCTCAAAACGCTCCACCAGCCTGGGGTCAGTGCGGTGTCTTTTGGCCAATGGGGACATCTCGATAGGGTAGTCTATCAGGAAAGCAGGATGCTTCAAGTCCGGCTCAACGTAGGTGGAGAGAAGCTCGTCAACCAGCCTGCCTTTATCCTTGAGCGGGTCGACTTGCATACCGAGCTTTTCCATGCGGGCGCGCAGGCTGCCGGCATCGGGGAACTCCATGACATCGATGCCGCATTTATCAATTATCGCCTGCCTGAGGGGCAGCCTTTTCCAGGGAGGAGTGAGATTTAATGTCTCCCCTGCGAAAGTAATCTCTGTGGTTCCCAATACATCGCGCGCCACAGCGCTAACCAGGTTTTCGGTCATTTCCATGACGTCGTTATAATCGGCGTAGGCTTCGTAACTCTCCAGCATGGTGAACTCGGGATTATGTTTGGTGGAGATACCCTCGTTACGGAAGACACGCCCTATTTCAAATACCCTATCAAAACCACCGATGATCAGACGCTTTAGATAAAGCTCAAGAGCTATCCTGGGGTAAAGGTCCTGGTCGAGCGCGTGATGATGGGTGATAAAAGGCCTCGCTAATGCACCGCCGTACATGGGCTGCAGCACAGGGGTTTCGACTTCTATGAAACCCCTGGAGCACATCAAATTCCTGATGGAACTAATTACCCGGCTGCGCACCAGGAAAAGCTGCTTGATCTCCTCGTTGGCAATCAAATCGAGATACCGCTGCCGGTACCTTTTTTCGACATCAACCAGGCCGTGCCACTTCTCGGGCGGAGGTAAAAGAGATTTAGCGAGTATAACGAAATCCGAGGCCTCCAGTGTTATCTCCCCCGTGCGTGTACGAAAGAGTTGGCCGCCTGCCCCCAGGAAATCCCCGATATCGAGGTCATGCAGTATTTCGTATTGCTCTTCGCCAAGCTGGTCCTTACGGAAAAAAACCTGTATCCGGCCGCTGCCGTCACGAATATCAAAGAAGGCGGCCTTGCCCATAAAACGGGTGGCTGTTATCCTTCCCGCCAGTTTTATGCTTGCCGGCGGGGTTGATACATCCGGGTTTTCGCCCTGTATAAAAAGATCGAGCGCCTCTTTGGTCGTGTGGGTACGGTGGTAACTGTGTGGGTACGGGTCTATACCGCGATTGCGGATCCTAGACAATTTTTCCAGGCGCGGTTGTTCAATACGTTCCTGGCTGTCCATGACTGTCAGCTGACTTCTATGATATGAAGCTTCATCAATCCCGCAGGAGTGCGCACTTCGACCTTATCTCCCTTTTTCCTGCCGATCAGTGACTTGCCTACCGGGGATTCGCAGGAAATTTTGCCTTCACCGGCGCTGGCTTCTGCCGTGCCTACAATGATATAACGGTCGATCTTCCCGTCCTGGTTCCGGATCAGGACCGAGTTCCCCAGTTCGACAATACCTGGTAAATGCGGGCCTTCAATGATTTTGGCGTTCATGATGATATTTTCCAGGGAACCAATGCGGCCTTCAATGAAAGCCTGCTCATTCTTGGCATCTTCATATTCGGCGTTGTTTTCGGTGCCGCCCATCTCACGGGCGCGCTTAATCTTGTCGGCTACATCCTTCCGGCGTACCGAAACGAGCTCCTCGTACTCAACTTTGAGCTTTTCAAGGCCTTCCTGGGTAATGTCGAATTTTTTCTGATTCATGGGCGCTTTCCTCCCCGTCATACCGGATATTAAAAAACTGAGGGCAACGAAACCCCCAGTTTTTTAATTGGCTTTCCAAATATTATATTCCGCTGCCATCGAGTTGTAAAGAATGGTATAATATCCGCTGGCTATTTCAGGAGGGACCATGACTGCTTTACAGATCGTTTCGTTTGATTCATGCTGCAAAACCACCTTAGCTGCCGGCATTGGCAAGAAGCTGTTCAACGCCGGGAAGAAAGTAGGATATGTCAAGCCGTTACATATTATTAAAAAAGGGGCAATAGCCGAATGCGCGGATGCAGTGTTCATGAAAAAGGCACTGGAATTGGAGGGTGCCACTGAGGTCCTTTGTCCGATTCACTTATCGCAGGAGGACCTCTGGAAGAGCCTGAGTGAAGACACCGAGAATTTCGGCAGGAAGCTGAAAGCAGCCTGTGAGAAAAACGCTGTAGACAGGGACGTCCTGATAGTTGAAAGCCCGGGCGGGGTGAAGGGCGACAAAGTCGCGGAACTGGCGGCTGTGACACTGGCCGATAAACTCAACAGCAAGGTGATCATTGTAGCCTGTTATTTAACAGGCTACAGGGACCAGGAGCTAGTACAATTTGCTAAGAAGCTCGGTGATAAACTTATCGGGATGATAATTAACCGCGTACCCGAAGCCAAAGCAGCGGCACTTCAGAAAGAAGCCACCGAGTTTTTTAAAAATGAAAGTATTACCC
>CAZABI010000153.1:0-3981 GCA_964483235.1 uncultured Dehalococcoidales bacterium
GACAAGACAGTTGATGTGGCCATAGGCAAGGACTATATTCCGGTCACGATAGAAGGCCGGCAGGCGTGGTCCAACATGGGTAGGATCGAAGCTGTGGAGATATTCCAATGGTAAGTATGACGATTAGAGGAGTGGCATCCGAACATGAGTAAACTGATAGATAAGTTAAATGCTGTATCTCAAGTAACGGCCGCGGCCATGGGATTTCGAAGGGTAGAAGCAGAAGAAAAGCGACTCTCTGTACTGGTCATGGCGAATGTAACAGGCTGTAACGAAGATGAGGTCAGGGAAATTGCAGTATCGGGTGTGTCGGCAGTTGTCATCGACTCGGAAGGGCTGAGTGAAGGTGCGCTGTTGCGGATGATCAAGCAATGCAGCGGACTGATCACCGGGCTGGTCATTGATGATAATAAAGAGGATAGTATTGTTAAAGCAGCCGATGAAGATATTGATTTTGTTATCTTTGAAACTCAATTACCGGTCAGTCTCTATGGCAGTAAAAATCTGGAAAAGGCCGGGCGGATTGTTAAACTGGACATGGGAATGGACATCGGCCGGCTGCGCGCGGTCAACGGCCTGCAACCCCCGATCGACGCCGTGTTAATACACCTTGCTGCTTCGCCTCTCACAGTTGATGACCTGATGAACTGCAGGCGGATTGCTGATCATACAGGTCAGCCATTGATTGCCTCTGTTAATAAATTATTGGGGGAAGAGGAACTGGTTGCCCTGCGAGAGGCCGGGGTCAAATGTCTGCTCATGTCTGCCGGCATGTCCGTTGATGATATGAAAATCTTGATCAACTCTATCTCGTCGCTGCCGAAGCCGGTCAGGAAGAAGGAAAAAGACAGGGGAAGCGTCTCGCTACTGCCGCATATCGCATCCATGGTATCTAAAAAGGACGAAGGCGGCGATTCAGAAGACGATGAGTAAAAAGCCGGCCTATTTGGCTATCTGCTGAATTAGTATTTGACCATGACACAGAATCTTTGGGTTTTTCTACTGTCTGTTGTTGGCATTTCGCTGTCCGGTGTGATGCTTCCAGGGCCCCTAACCGCCGCCGTTATTGCACGAGGGTACAACGATAAGAACGCCGGCGCCATGATCGCACTGGGACACGGGATAATCGAGCTTCCAATTATCGCACTGATCTACTTCGGTTTTGCCGCCTATCTGAACATTCCCCTGGTAAAGCAGGTGACCGGCCTGGCCGGGGGCCTGATGCTGATAGTGATGGGCATCCTGATATTTACGACTTTTAGAAAACCCATGAACGAGGCTGTGCCGCTGCCCTATAATTCGCTGGTTACGGGTATTGTAATGACGGGAGGCAATCCTTACTTTTTCCTGTGGTGGGCGACTGTTGGAGTCGCGCTGGTAGCTGGCGCAGCTAGCTTCGGATGGGCAGGAATTTTGCTATTAACCGTCGTACACCTGGCCTGTGACATTGCCTGGGATCAAATTGTTTCGATAACAGTTTATAAGACGCGTCACCTGTGGACTGTGAATGTTCAGAAGTCGGTGTTTGGGATTTGTGCAGCCGTGCTAATAGGATTCGGGATCTGGTTTGGTGTCTCGGTGTTGCTGTGACGAAAGTGTAGCTTAGCAGGATTGCTGCAAGGCCTGGAAATACTTGCCCTCGGTTTTGATAGAGGGTGCTATCACCATTTTGACCTTTTGGAAATCGCTTATAGTCACTGCGCCGCAGACTCCCATAGCATTGCGTAATGCGCCCACGAAGTTCTCGCTGCCGTCGGTGACGGAGGTAGGCCCGAAAAGAAGTTTCTCCAGTGAGCATTTGATCCCTGTCCTGATGCGTGTCCCTCGCGGCAGGGTGGCTGAAGGTTGTGACATTCCCCAGTGACAACCCCTACCCGGAGCTTCCTCTGCACGTGTGAGGATGGAACCGAAGACCACTGCGTCTGCACCGGAGACAAAGGCCTTGCACATATCACTGCCGATGCGTATGCCGCCATCGGTGATGATGCAGACCCGCCGCCCGGATTCTTTCAAATAAGTTTCGCGTGCTGCTGCACAATCAATAGTCGCGGTAACCTGAGGCACGCCCACGCCCAGTACTTCGCGCGTGGTACAGGCAGCGCCCGGTCCTATCCCGACCAGTACGCCGTCTATGCCGGTCCGCATAAGTTCAAGTGCCGCACTGTAAGTGACGCAGTTGCCAACAATCACTGGTATCTTGATCTGCTGGCATAGTTCAGAAAAGATGAGGCCCCGGTAGCTTTTAGAAATATGCCGGGCCGTCGTGACGGTGGTTTGTATTACAAGTATGTCGCAGCCAGCTTCCTTAGCAAGGGGGGCCATCTTTTTGGTTGTGGCTGGAATCAGCGAGACAGCGCAAACGGCACCGGCCTTTTTAATCTTCTCGATGCACTTGCCCAGCAGCTCTTCCTTGATAGGAGCGCTGTACACTTTCTGGAGTAGCGCAGTAACATCCTTATCGGGTGCGTTTAGAATTTCATCCAGGACTGTGCGCGGGTTGTCATATTTGACCTGTATTCCGTCGCAATTCAGAATTGGCAGCCCGCCCAGCTTGCTGAATAGAATGGCAAAATCAGGGTCGACCGCCGCGTCCATAGCGGCAGCAACTATGGGAATTTTGAATGTGTAATCCCTTACCTTGAAATCGATATTGGTCTGATCGGGATTAACTGTAACAGCCCCGGGCACAATCGCCACCTCGTCGAATCCGTATGCTCTTTCAAGTTCTTTGAATTTAGGTGTAGACATGGTGGCTCCCTGGAGATGATTGGTGGAAACTATAGCAAAATAGCCAATTTGAAGTCAAGCTGTAATATCAGCAATGATTAGCAAATTTTATTACTACCAGTCCCTGCTCTTCAGTAAGCACCGATCCTGGTCTTTTTCTTTTAACCTCTTTAATGGCGTCTGCGGCCGAAAATCCGTGCTGCGTGAGATAGCAAGCTAACAGAGTGGCAGTGCGGCCGAATCCGCCATCACAGGAAATCCCTACGGGTTTAGCATCCTGCACACTCCGGTTAATAAATTCGATCATTTTAACGATTTGATCAATGGCAGGGGCGTGCATATCCGGTATATATAGATAATAGTCTGAGAAACCGGCCTTTGCGACCTCTTCATGTTTAAATCTTGGCACCGCCGTCATCCGGACAAGCGCTTTGACGCCCTTTTCTCTCAGAAAAATCAGGTGTTCTGCATATTGAGGACCGCGGTGCCCTGCGATCTCGTTTTCAATAAGCCAGCTGAAATTCAGGTATTTATATCCGGCCGTAGACATCAGTTTTCAGCCGTATAGTCTACCAGATTATTCCTTAAAAGGTTTAAAATATTTTATATCTAAAATATTGCCTGTCCGCTTCTCGGCGAAAACCGCCTGTAGCCTCGCGCCTATTTTCAGGCTTCCCGGTTGAGCCTCTCCAATGAAATGTAAAAATCCCGTGTCGGCGCCATCCAGCTTCACTATGCCGTAAACAAAAGGCGGTTCAATCGGCTGGACCGGCTCTTTGTAGTTCACTTCAGTGAAAGTAACCAGGGTACCCTTATCGCTGAGGTCGACGAGTTTATCGATTTTGACGAAACAGGTAGAGCATATAGACTGCGGCGGCATATAAACACGGCCGCATTTGGGACACTTAGATCCGCTAATTTTTTTCTCATCGCGCAATTTAACATAAAAATCACTGGCCAGCCCGCCCAGGTAATTCCTGTAGGGGACTTCCATTTTACCGATCATACTATGTGGTTTCTGATTAACTGTACTCATTTTCTTCCTCATTCGATAAGTTTAAAGTAAAGGATATCGTGGAATTCACCGGTGCGTTTTTCGTTCCAAACCGCTTTATACCGTCCACCGAGTTTATTCTTGGCCGGATCTGGCGGTTCAATTAAATGCTCAATATAAGCACCGCCGTCGAGCAGGACCAGGCCGGTAGCCCAGGGCGCTTTCCTCACCTGGCCGGTGCTGGAATGAATGAAATCGTA
>CAZABI010000154.1:0-1252 GCA_964483235.1 uncultured Dehalococcoidales bacterium
CATTTCATAGCAGCATAACCTCCTTTCTGTGCATGTTACATATTAAATAACGCGATAAAAAGAAAAAGGTTTAGCGGGGACTAATCGGATTTAAAGCCTTTGTCGCTCACCAGCCTGACGCACGCATCCACGACATTGACATCGTAGAATATGCCTTTTTTCTGAATGAGTTCCAGCAGAGCTTTCTCAATATTAAGGGCCGGCCGGTAAGGCCGGTGGGTTGCCATAGCCTCCACAACATCAGCCACTCCAATGATACGTGCCTCAATCACGATATTGTCGCCGGTTGCTCCATGGGTGATTTCATTTTTAACTGTAAGTCCTGTGAGGTATGTTTTGATCAGTTCGATAAACTCAGTAGCCGTACCGACCTTCGATCTATGATCGTTACCTGTACTGCCAAAATATTGCTCGGCTAGCTTATTCTGGTACATGACCCGCTGCAGCGGTTAAGCCTTGGTTTATTGCCAGAAAAGCGCTTAAATTATGGAACAGGTGAAAGTAATGCAATTTGTTAAATTCAGCTTAAACCAATATAATTTTGCCATCAGCTGTCTATTGACCGACTGATAAATTTGCATCATCAACTGCCGAAGCATTCGAAATGACCGAGTTATTTAAACAGCTTGACGCCATTCTGCACCCGCGCAGTATCGCCTTCGTCGGCATCACTACAAGCAACCCTTTCCACTGGACACGTACCTTCTGGACTTCCACTCGCTCTTTTGAATTCCAGGGACCTCTCTACCCGGTGAACCCGCGTGGCGGCGAACTCGACGGCTGCAGGGTCTACACGTCCCTTGACGAGGTGCCGGACGATATCGATTTCGTCATTAGCACCGTTGCAGCCAGGACAGCCCCTGAGATAATGAGGAAATGTGCCAGCAAGGGTGTAAGGGGCATCCATTTTTGCACTGCCGGTTTCGCTGAAACGGGGCAGGAGGATGTTACCGGCCTGCAGGACGAGCTCGCCCGCCTGTCTAAAGAAACCGGCATCCGCATTATTGGCCCTAACTGCATGGGCGTCTATTGTCCCGAGTCACGTGTATCTTTCGACACCGACTTCTCGCGGGAGAGCGGCCCGGTCGGTTTGATCAGCCAGAGCGGCGCTAATGCCAACCATATTATCAAGGATGCCAACCGCAGGGGAGTGAATTTCAGCAAGGCCATTAGCTATGGCAACGCCTGCGATCTCAATGAATGCGACCTGCTCGAGTACATGATCGAAGATCCTCAGACCAGCATCATCGCC
>CAZABI010000154.1:1352-3970 GCA_964483235.1 uncultured Dehalococcoidales bacterium
AACGTGGTGCTGATAGGGCCGGGGGGAGGCAGCAGTGTGCTGATAACCGATGAATTTGAACGGCGGGGCTTCAGGCTACCGCGGGTGCCCGATAGCATCGTAGAGGAACTGGTGAGCTTCAGCGAGACGGCAGGAAATATGTTGCGTAACCCCATAGATTATTCACAGAGCATTGAGGACACGGGTAAAGTAGGCAGGGCTGTTGAACTGCTGACCCGCTGGGATGAAATAGATTTATGCGTTGGCTTCTTTCGTCCCAGCCATACTCCACAGAGCGTCTGGTATTTCATGCTGGACTGGGGCAAATCGCTCATGGAAGCCTTCCAGCGGTCGCATAAGCCGGTAGCCTATATCCTGGAAAACGTGGGGCCGCCTGACCGGCACCAGATCAATTACCAGTTGCAACAGAAGTTCGTGGAAGCGAAGTTCCCGCTTTACTTCACCTTTCCCGGCGCTGCCGCTGCTTTGAAAAAAGTAATAGATTATAATGAGCATCGGCGTGCAGGGGCAGGTTTTTAAAACCTGCCCGCATCCAGGGCACAATTGAAGCTAAACCTGTTGAGTCTGTAGGAATTAGTGATAATGAGGCGGTTCAAGCTAAATATAACGGGCAAGATCCTTCTGATACTTCTGGGCCTGTCCCTGATAGCATTGATTATTTTCACTTCACTTACCCTGAATAATATGCTGCGATTGGGAGGGTATGCGCTTGAGGCTAATAAATCCCTGGGTGCCCGCGCGGTCAGCGATAGTACGGAAGCACTGAAAAAACAGGCAGAGGAACAACTACTCATGCTGGCCGTCAACCAGGCGGCCATCAGCAATGCTCTTTTTGAAAGGGTTGAGTCTGAGGTCGAAACAGTGTCCAACTATACCACCAATGTTTGGAAAACTCCTGCCAATTTCACGCCGCGCCAGACCTACTTCCAGGACGAGAAGCCACCTGACATTTTTGCTACCTCGGTCGCACTGATAGCGCCCGGAGTAGCCGTCGACAGGCTGGGGGAAGACCTGCAGCTGTGCAGCAGTCTGGATAGCATTTTTATACCTGTCTTTCAGAACGACCCAAACCTGACACAGCTATATATGGGAACTGAATCCGGTATAGCCCAGCTTTATCCGTGGGCTACCGGTATTCCAACCACCTTTGATCCCAGGCTGCGGGAGTGGTATGTCCGCGCTAAGGAAAGCAAAACACTGGGTTGGACCAACGTGATGGTTGATGCTGTCGGCGGAAAGATCATGGTCACCTGCTCCAAGCCCATCTTTGACGCAAGCCGTAAGCTTATCGGGGTCATAGGAGCGGACGTCACCATCGAAACTATCAACCAGAAGATCATTAACTCACAGGTAGGCAGAAAAGGCTATGCCTTCCTGGTCGATGGCAAAGGCCAGGTGATAGCACGGCCGGGGCTGCAGGCAGGAGACATGCGCTGGGACGAATCGTACCGCTCGGAAAACCTGCTGGAGAGCGACAACCAGGACCTGGTACGCATTGTGAAGGAGATGATAACCATCAACACAGGCATATCCAAATGTAAATTTGAGGACGGGGAGAAATACATCGCCTATGCGCCTATCATGCGCACGGGATGGTCCATCGGCATAGTCATGCCCATGGAAGAAATTATCGCACCTGCTATGGAAACACAGGCGCGCATCGCCTCTGTTACCCAGGCCTTTACCGAGCAGACGGACCGGCAGATACAGGAAATGCAGTTTACACTGATACTGACCTCGGTAGGTATAATCATCATCGTCACTGGTGTTGCCTATGTATTATCGCGGCGTATAACCAGGCCCATACTGGCGCTTGATAAGGGGGCCCGGCTGATCGGCCGTGGCAACCTCGACTATCAGCTTGATATAAAAACGGGTGACGAGATACAAGATCTAGCCGAGACCTTTAACAGCATGGCCCGCGACCTGAAATCCTACATCGCTGACCTGCAACAGACAACCCAGACCAAGGAGAGGATTGAGAGCGAGTTGCGCGTTGCCACCGAGATACAGAGCAGCATGCTGCCCCGTATCTTCCCACCCTTCCCTGCAAGGAAGGAATTTGACCTGTACGCCATCATGCACCCCGCCCGTGAAGTGGGAGGTGATTTCTACGACTTCTTCTTTGTCGGCGATACCAGACTTTGCCTGGTAATCGGCGATGTCTGCGGCAAGGGAATACCGGCAGCGCTTTTCATGGCCATCAGTAAAACATTGATAAAAACGGAAGCATTGCTCGGGCTGACAGCGGGTGAAGTCCTGTCAAACGTCAATGCTATACTATACCCGGAAAACGAGACTTCCATGTTTTTCACCGGGCTGTGCGCCTTTCTCGATACCGAAACAGGCGAACTGTCCATCGCCAACGGCGGACACAATCCGCCTTTGCTCGGCGCTAAAGACGATCGCTTCAAGTTGATCCAGCTTCCTCAAGGCATAGTTGTAGGAGCCATGCCCGATGTTAAATATGAGACGCGAATATTGAAATTAGCCCCGGGAGACGTGCTTTTTCTGTATACAGATGGTGTGACCGAGGCTATGGATGGACGGGGCGAACTCTACGGGATGGATCGACTGATAAATTGTCTGGATCGCCTTGCCGGCAGTGAAGTCTACGG
>CAZABI010000155.1:0-3962 GCA_964483235.1 uncultured Dehalococcoidales bacterium
CGAGAGGCTGACGCCATCCGTGGTGGCCATCGATAAGAAAGGTGAACGCCTGGTGGGATTACTAGCCAAGCGCCAGGCTATTACCAACCCGGAAAATACCATCTTCAGCATCAAGCGCCTGATCGGACGAAAGTACACCGACCCGGAGGTACAGAACGATATAAAGCGGCTTCCGTATAAAATCGTTCAGGCGGCCAATGGCGACGCTAAGGTGGTTATGGGAGGCAAAGAATACAGCCCGTCTGAGATCTCAGCCATGATCCTCCAGAAGCTAAAGCTGGATGCGGAAGCTTATCTCGGCGATAAAGTTATTGATGCGGTTATCACCGTACCGGCTTACTTCAATGACAGCCAGAGACAGGCCACCAAGGATGCAGGCGCAATTGCGGGTTTGAATGTAATCCGCATCGTCAATGAGCCGACTGCCTCGGCGCTGGCCTATGGCCTGGATAAAAAGAAAGAGGAAATGATCGCTGTCTATGACCTGGGCGGCGGCACTTTCGATGTTTCAATCCTCGAATTGGGTGAAGGTACCTTCCAGGTGAAATCAACTAACGGAGATACGCACCTGGGCGGCGATGATATAGACCTGCGTATCATGGACTGGCTCTGCGATGAGTTTAAGAAAGAGCAGGGCATAGACCTGAAACAGGACAGGATGGCGCTGCAGCGGCTTAAGGATGCGGGCGAGAAGGCCAAGAGGGAACTCTCCACTGTCGGGCAGACGGAGATCAACCTCCCATTTATCACAGCGGATGCATCCGGGCCCAAGCACCTTAATATAACACTTACCCGCGCCAAACTGGAGCAGCTTTCTGCTGACCTAATGGAACGAAGCATAGAACCATGTAAGAAAGCACTAGCCGATGCTGGCCTGACCGCGTCGCAGGTGACTGACGTTATCCTCGTGGGCGGACAGACCAGGATGCCGCGCGTACAGGAGATCGTGGGCCAGTTCTTTGGCAAGGAACCTATCAAGGGTATCAATCCCGACGAGGCAGTGGCGCTGGGAGCTGCCATCCAGGGCGGCGTTCTCAAGGGTGACGTTAAGGACGTGCTGCTGCTCGATGTGACCCCGCTTACCCTCGGTATCGAAACCCTGGGTGGCGTGGCCACTCCGCTTATCCCCAGGAATACCACTATACCGACTTCCAAGAGCCAGGTATTCAGCACAGCGGCGGACAACCAGCCAAGCGTGGAAATACACGTGCTGCAGGGTGAACGTCCCATGTCTGCAGACAATAAGACTCTGGGCAGGTTCATCCTTGATGGGATACTGCCGTCGCCGCGCGGCGTTCCACAGGTTGAAGTCACATTCGACATTGACGCAAACGGTATTCTGAACGTTAAAGCTCAGGATAAGGGCACCGGCAAGGAACAGAAGATTACCATCACCGCTTCCAGCGGCCTCTCCAAGGACGAGGTCGAGAAAATGAAGCGGGAAGCGGATGCCCATGCGGTTGAGGATACCCGCAAAAAAGAAGAGATCGAAACCAAGAACGTGGCCGAGGCCACTGTTTATTCAGCGGAGAAGACACTGCGTGATTATGGAGATAAGATACCGGCTGACCTCAAAGGCGAAGTCGAGGGTAAAACAGCTGCGGTACGCTCAGCGTTACAGGGCACGGATGTAAGCTATGTCAAGAGCTCCCTACAAGCACTGAATGACTCGATGCAGAAGATCGGTGCCGCAGTTTACCAGAAGACCCAGCCACCTCCCGGCGGCGATACCGAACAAGGTGGTCAGGAAGGCGCTCCTCCCCCGCCTCCAAAGGAAGAAGGCACTGTGGAGGGCGAGTTCCGCGAAGTATAATCAAGTATCGTGTATATGCAAAGCGGCGGGTATTAAACCCGCCGCTTTTTACTTGTCGTAGCAATTGACAGTCCATTGGCAAACCCATATCATTTCACTACGTTTCTACTTCAGGAGGAATTACATCGTATGGCTAAGAAAACATTCGCGTTAAGCACCATTGCCCAGGGCGTAATTGCCATCATCGCCGGCCTGCTGGTTATATTCTGGTGGAGCCTGGCACAGTATATAATCGGTGTGTTCCTGATTGTCTGGGGTATACTGGCCGTTGTAAATAAATCATAGGAGGTGATGTCATGTTAGTAGCCTGGGGTATAATTTCGATCTTAATCGGCATACTTATTTTCGCTTTTCCTCGCATCGTTAATTACGTCATTGCCATCTGGTTTATACTGACCGGGATCGGCATTATATTGGGAGGTTCGTGCCTGCCCCAGATTTTCTGACAGGTAGTTGCCTGAATAACAGGTTATACTGCTGGCGGCAACCTTTAATGAAGGGATCGTCACCGGAAACGTTTCATGTTGTACTGCGGGACGTGCGGCTTTAGCTATGATGATTGGGCGGGCGTATATTTTCCCGCTGGTCTTCCGCGCAAGGACTGGCTGAGCTATTATGCCAGGGAGTTCAACGCGCTGGAACTGAACTCCACTTATTATGCCCTTCCGCGGGTATCTGTAATCGAATCAATGGTGAAGAAGACAGGGGAGGGATTTGTGTTTGCGGTTAAAGCCAACCAGGAGATGACGCATGTCAGGCAGCAGGGGCAGGAGTTATTCAAAGCATTTCTTAACGTACTTGTGCCACTGACCGAAGCAGGCAAGCTGGGTTGCGTGCTGGCCCAGTTCCCTTACAGCTTCGCATGCTCAACCGAAAACCTCGCTTATCTGCAGAAGTTCAACGATTTGATGGCAGGCGTATCGCTGGTGGTGGAATTCCGCAACGCAACATGGCTGAATGACCGAACGCTGGAATGGCTGCGCAATAACCAGGTTGGCTTTTGCTGCGTTGACGAGCCTCATCTGCCTAAACTAATGCCACCGGTGGCAGAAGTCACTGGAGATATTGCCTACCTGCGCTTTCACGGCAGAAACGCAGCCAGGTGGTGGCAGCATGAAGAAGCCTGGCAGCGCTATGATTATACATATAGAGACGAGGAACTGGAGGAGTGGATACCCAAGTTAAGCCGGATGTCCCGGCAGGCAAAAAACACCTTTATCTTCGCTAACAACCACTGGCGGGGACAGGCAGTGGATACTATCAGACAGGTACGCTCCATGCTTGACCAGCTTGTTTTGTGATTTTTCATAAGTTAAAATTAACTTCTGAGCGATTTTCTCCGAAAGGGTCACGACAGTGGCAGTTATAGAAGAGCTACTATACCGTTTGAGGTCCGAGCGCCAGCGCCTTGAAGAGGAACTGGTCCAACTGAAGCTTGAGGAAAAAGAGGCAGATGAAGGGAAGGAAGGTAGTCCTTTTGGAAAACGGGAGGAAGTCGCCACTGAAACCTTCGAATGGGAAAAACGGGTAGCTCTAGAGAAAAGATTATCAGGTGCTCTCGTCGAAGTGAAGCACGCCTTACACAAATACGACAATGGAACTTATGGAATATGCGATATGTGTAAAAATCCTATTGAAGAAGCCAGGTTAGAGGCACTGCCGCAGGCCAGCCTCTGCCTTAAGTGTAAATCCCGGCAGATGAAAAATGCCAGGACCGTCTAAACGTTTCAGATGGTACCAGGGGCTTGCCTTTGCCCTTATCGTCACTGCGGTTGTCATACTCGATCAGTGGACCAAGCAGTGGATACGTACACACCTGCCGGTCGGTGGATCCCTGCCTGAAACGGGCTGTCTCACCCTTGTGCATGTGCAAAACACGGGAGCAGCCTTCGGCCTGTTTCCCGACCAGACCGTGCTTTTAAGTATCGTTGCTGTAGCTGGCATAGTTATTGTGATTCTTTATTTTTACTACCTGGCCAACTTAGGACTCGCCGGAGTGGTTGCGCTCAGTCTTATTTTTAGCGGCGCGCTGGGCAACCAGATCGACCGTTTCCAGTTTGGACATGTTACGGACTTCATCTATGTGCGATTATGGGGAAATGTATACTGGCCGGCTTTCAATGTCGCAGATTCGGCTATTACCGTTGGG
>CAZABI010000156.1:0-3960 GCA_964483235.1 uncultured Dehalococcoidales bacterium
TTTTTTCAATTCCCATGGCGCGTTGCGGTTGCCCATGATACCCTGCGCGCCGTCTTTTCCGCAGATGCTGAAGAGGATGTCCACCAGGTTGTCCGAGGAATGCACTATCGGCCATTTCAACCCCATTTCCTTACGCTGCTTGGCCATCAGCGCTACTTCCAGTATGGTTCCCCCCGCAAAAACTACCTCTGTTCCCTGTTCGGCCATTTTTATCAGGTAAGGTGTGAAATTGGTCGTCCCGACCGGGTAGTAAACGCGCACACCTTTAATACCGAATTCCTTTTCCAGCCGAGTGTCAACCAGCTTGAAGGCAGGCTCCGAAATGCGGCGGTCGTCCATATTCCCCGTCCAGGCCAGCGTATGCAACTCTGGATGAGCCTGCATGGCGGCCAGCGCCTGGTTCAAAGTGACCTCACCGGTTGGCGATCCAAAGATAACATAGGGATCCTTTGCAGGGTCGTAGATAACTCCGCCGGTCCTGCAAATAAGGATGACCTTTTCGGGGTTGGTTACCGGGCTGAGCGCGGAGAACCCCGGGCCGATATAGCCGAGTATAGCAATCACACCATCATCATAGATCAACTTGCGGGCTGCAGCTGCCGCCGGCGCCGGCGCAAATTGATCATCGCCCCAGAAAAGCGCTACTTTATAGGTATCCTGGCCGATTTTTACGCCGCCGTCCTCATTAATCAGGTCAATAAGTATGTCCGTAATACTACGGCCGCGTTCGCCATACATTGCTGCCGGCCCGCTGAACGGCATGAGGCAACCCAGCTTCAGCACTTTCTCTTCCACCGGTGGTTTTACCTCCGGGCTGCATGCCGGGACAATCACCAAAGCCAGTATGCAGATTGCCATTAGTACGACAAATGAAGCCCTTTTAATATCCATTCGACACCTCTTACAACCACATATTCATTCGGCTGCTATTATACACCGGATATAGTTTCTGTTTACTGTACCTTCTTCAGTCCGGGTACAAAAAGCCACATTATCAGGGCGAACAGCATAGCAATCGAACCGGATAACAGGAATGTGATAGGAATTCCGGCAAAATCGGCCATGGCCCCCATCGGCAATGCGCCTATGGGAATAAGGGCTGATGTCATGGTGAATATACTGATAACCCTTCCATGGAGCGATGGCGGTGTCCCCATTAGTATCATAGTATTGCACAACGTCATATAGGCCGTGCTGCTTATGCTGGCGCATAAAATCAGGAACATAGCCAGAGGGAATGACTGGAACTGTGCCACGAGCGCGATACCGCAGCCGAAAGTAAAAAGCAATAGCAGTACCAGTGCTCCCTTGTTTTTCAAACCGGTCAATGAACCAGCCGTCAAACTGCCGATGAGCGCGCCGACACCGGCTGACGCCAGCAGAAAACCCAACCCGGTCTGGTCGACTTTTAAAGTCCCCAGGGCCAGCGCCGGCATCATGTAAATGTACGGTATACAGAAAAACGATGGGATCAGGGCTATTAACAGGAGCGCTAAGATTTTACGGTTGCGTCCGATGAAGCCGAATCCTTCGGCTATATCAAGGTGAAAGGCGCCGGTAGCACCGGCCGCTTCACGCTGCAGGTTTATCAAGGTCAGCAGCACAGCCCCCACCGCGAAGAACCCGACTATAATGTAATAAACCTGTTCCGGCAGCATGAACGTCAGCAGCAAGCCGACGGCTGCCGGCCCCGCTATGCCCATGATATTAAAGCTGGTTGAACTCAGCGCTATGGCACTCATCAGGTTGGCCGGTTTCACCAGCCTCGCTATGATCGATTGTCTCAAGGGCGCAATAAAAGCAAACGTAATGCCCTGCATTATGGCGAGTACAATGAAATGCCAGAACTGTATCAGCCCGGTGGCAATCAATAATCCTGTTGCCAGGGCGATAAGGGCCGCCATAGCCTGGGTAACCAGGAGGAATTTCAATCTGTCCACGCGGTCTGCCACAACTCCACCAAAGAACGAGATTATTACCAGGGGAACGCCGGCTGCCAGGCAGACCAATCCCAGGCTGGTCGCCGAGCCGGTCATGTTATAAACAATCCAGCCCCTCAGCATGCCGTCCATCTGAGAAGCAGCATAGGTAGCCAGCGTGCTGATCCAGTACCAGCGGAAGCCTGTCTCACTGAGGGATGAAAAGGTATGTGAATTTTTCAAAAGAGCAGTTCTTCCTAAAAAGAAGGAAGCCGTTGCCGGCTTCCTTCTTTTAGTTGCCAGTCAGGTAGATTATTTAAGTGTTAGCGTCGATACTACTTCCTTGGCTATCTTGGCATCGATCATGTCGGTGAGGCTGGTATAGGACACGCTGAGGGTCTTGTCACCCTTTTCCGTAGAGAGACTGTAGGTCGTGATAGCGTAACCCGAGGATTTCCAGCTCAGTATGGTCAACGTTCCCTGGGTTTTCCCATCTGCCAGGGTCATAGGCTCGGCGGACTCCGTTTTAATATCAGAACCCACCTGCGATCGTCAGGGATTCCTCGGTCTGCTCTTCTACTTTTGCTGTATCCAGCACGGACGCGCCGACGGCAGGAACCTGCATCGCATCGGCTGCCTCAAAGACGGAATATTCCGACTTCGGTTTAGCGGAGATCATGCTGCTCGGGTACAGGAACATGAAGCCGTATTCATCGTTGGTATAAGTCTTGGCCTCGAAAGAAGTCTTGGGTGGAGTCGCGGGCGCCGCCGGTGGTGGAGTGGCTGGCGTCGTAGTTGCAGGTGGCGTCGTAGTTGCCGGTGGTGTTGTAGTAGCCGGTGGTGTCGTTGTTGCCGGCGGAGTTGTAGTAGCCGGCGGAGTTGCGGGTTTCTCCGGCGCGGCCGGTGCGCATGCCATTAATACCATGGTCAATAGAATTGCTATGGTAAGACAGGTGAAAATGAGCTTCGCTCTGGTCATTATATGAGACTACCTCCCCTTTATTTATTGTGTCTTAATTATAGCAGATTACATCGGCTGTGTGGCATGCAGGCACGGGCATTTATGAACTGAATAGTTTTATTCAATTCCCAAATTTCGTCGGCGATTCATCCTTTAAAATAACTTGATACCAGATCTGTTGAATTCAACCTGGAGTTCAGTTCACGCGCATCGCGAGGTGGGACCGGAGCGTCTTTCCTGATGATAAGCTTTAAAGCTCCTGTTGGACATACAGATGAGCACAGGCCACAACCAATGCATAGATTATCTTTAAAAACCAGATCCTCACCCTTCATAATAAGTGCTTCCATAGGGCATCTTTCAACACAGTCGCCGCACGAACTACATTTCTCAGGATCGAATTCAGTTATAAATGCTGAGACTGCGGCTGAGCCTTGCTTATTATATTTCTTAAAACTCTTGAGGATACTGCAGTGGCAAATACAGCAATTACAGAAGAATGTTAAGAATTTAGTCGTATTGCTCGAACAGTGGACCAGCCCAGCTTCCTCCGCCCGGCGCAAAAATGAGCGGGCCTCCTCCTTGGTTATGGCCCAGCCAAATTTTCTATCGAGCAAGTATTTGGCATCACGTCCAAAGGCTATACACCCTTCCGCAGGCTTTGAGCAGGGATCCCCCAGCAATTTGGCATAATGGCGGCAGTAGCACCACGCCATTGCTATTAATTCATTATTATCTATATATTCGGAAACCTTATCATAGGGGTGTATCTCAAATCCAGCCGGTATTTCCTGTTCAACAGCTATTACGCGTGCCATTGGGAACGGGATGGCTTTCAAATCTGTCTCTACCAGCAATTGATCTAAAGCCCGGTAATACTCTTTAAATAGGTGCGCTGTACGGTAAGCCCTTTCATCGACCTGGCCTCTAAGAAACTGGCTGTCAAAGATCCCGGGCAGAAGCGACATGAGGCCATAATGGCGGACGTTGTCACGATCTACTGAAAAGCAAACGCAGTTATTACACATCCTTTCGAATATTTCCGTTAGTTCTTCTTCAGATTTGCCGTGCTTATCGCTA
>CAZABI010000157.1:0-3959 GCA_964483235.1 uncultured Dehalococcoidales bacterium
TACTTTGTATTTCCGTACTATACCGGGTGGGTGAGTGAAGACAATACCAGCAGATACTTACTCGGCAGTCATAGAGTCCACCGGAACCTTGAGAATTGCCCTGTAAAGGAAAAACGGTTGGCATTAGATGCCCTAGATATTAGGGTCGTTGTAACGGCAGACCGAATCTAAATTCAAGGAGTTATTCCACGAGAGTACGTCACCATTGTACAAACATCGGCATGACGACATGGTCGTAGTTGTCGGTGCCGACCGGCCGGATCACGCCGGGATTAGAGGGAGTGGTGACTTCCAGCGATACCTGCGGCTGCTTGATCACCGATAGCACATCAGCCAGATAGCGGGCGTTGAAGGCGATCTTGGCGGCCTCGCCGTCCACCATGGCATCGATCTCGCCCACATTATCGCCGATCTCGTCTGCACGCGCCGAGATGGTCACCTTGCCCTCCTCGGGCTTTGCACCGGGGGTGACGATCAGGCGAGCGATTCCGCTGCCGTCGCGCGCGAAAACGGATGCCATTTTGATGGCGCGCTGGAATTCGGCAACATCGATCCTGGCCTTGGTACCGTAGGTCTGCGGGATAAGCTGCTGGTAGTTGGGGAAGGTTCCCTGGATGAGTTGGGAAACCATCTCTACGTTCTTCACTTTAAAAAGCACCTGGCTTTTCTGTGTATTCAAGGTTATTTCAACCATCTCGGCCGGGTCGGTAATCAGGCGGTTTAGCTCGTGATAGGCCTTGGCCGGTATAATCATGGCTATTTTTTCCTTGACAGCCTCAAGCAATTTAGTACGGTGCACCGCCAGCCGGAACCCGTCGGCAGCGGCCAGCGTTAATTTTTCACCCTCAAACTCGGACTGTACTCCGGTGAGCACCGGGCGGGATTCCTCGGTGGCAGCCGCGAAGGCGACCTGGCTTATGGCCTGTCTTAGCTCCTCAGCCTGTACTTTGGTCTGGAAACCGTCACCCACCTGTGGGATCGGCGGGAAATCGGCAGCGTCCAGTCCATTGATGCGCGCTTCATAACGGCCGCATTTCAGCTCGAGCGTATTATGCTTGAGGTTCATGTTGATGATATCGCTCGGCAGCGATGTCACAAACTCAGCCAGAACACGTGCAGGGATGGTAATAGCGCCCTCGTTCTCTATCTTCGCGCCCACCAGGCAGCTAATGGCTATTTCAAGATTCGTAGCGGACAGCTTGAGTTGCGACTGGTCGGTGGAAATGAGCACATTCTGCGTGATAGGTAGGGTGGTCCTGGTTGCAACTGCTCTGCCTACAATGCCTAATCCCTTACTCAGATTCTCCTGCAGACACGACAGCTTCATTAATTACCCCCTAAATATTGTGACCAAAGTATACAGTCGTAATTTTGGTAAGTCAATGACCTTGCAGCATATTGTAAAGCCACCTCGATAATGCTATAAATATACTCACCCCATTATCCCCAGGAGGTAGCTTTGCTCCCGCTTAAAGGTATTAAAGTACTGGATTTCAGCCAAAATGGCGATGGGCCTGTGTGCGCACTGATGCTGGCCGAAGCTGGGGCTGATGTAATCAAAATAGAGTCTCCAAGTGGAGATCCCTTCCGCCGTGGAATGACTTCCATTACCTTTAGTAACATCAACCGCAATAAGCGCAGCCTCTGCCTTAACCTTAATTCAAAGGAGGGAAAGGACATCGCACACAGGCTGGCCGCCGCCACGGATATAATCGTAGAAAGCTTCACGCCAGGTGTGGCTGATATGCTCGGCATCGGCTACCACGAGTTAAACAAGATCAATCCACGTATCATCTATTGTTCGTTATCGGGATTCGGCCAGACGGGTCCCTACAGGCAGAAACCTGCTTACGACCCTGTGGTACATGCAATGTCCGGCCTGATGGCTGTCTCGGGGGAACCGGGCCGGCCGCCGATAAGGATCGCTCCCAATGTGGTTGGCCTGCCTACTGCTTTCCTGGCTGCCTACAATATTTTGTTGGCTGTTATGGCGCGTGAGAAAACGGGCCGTGGACAAATGGTAGACGCGTCCTTCTTCGATACGGCAATTTTTTTTATGGCCCCTTTTATTTCGGGTCATGGTCTGACAGGCTATGTAGCTCCGAAGATGGGTTCTGCCAACCCAGTCTTTACTCCCTATCAGTGCTTCCAGTCTGCAGACAGGTATATCTTCATCGGCGTCACAAATGACAAGTTCTGGAAGGCTTTTTGCACGGCGCTGGAATTCGACGACATGGCTGATGATCCCCGCTACTCCAGCATAGAAAACAGGCTGATCCATCGCAGTGAACTTGTGGAGAAGATAGCAACTTCCCTTAAGAACTTGCCGGGAGATGAAATACTGCGGAAACTGGAGAAGGCCGGCGTTCCCTGCGCTCCAGTACTGGAGATCCCCGAATTGCTCGACAATCCTCAGGTGAAGGCCAGGCAGATATTTTTCGACATGGAATATCCAGGTATTGGTAAAGTCAGACTTGCCCACATTCCAGCCAGGGCTTCTGATATAGAACCCGTAGAAAGCGTCAGGGCGCCGGAGCTGGGAGAATATACGCGGGAAATTCTATTGGAAGCAGGATATAGCGTAGCTGAGATTGACTCGCTCGTGGCTAAACGAGTAATCTTAGAACACGGTAAATGATATGGAGATAATACCCGCCATAGATTTGAAAGGCGGTAAATGCGTCCGCCTGTACCAGGGTGATTACAGCCGGGAGACTGTGTTCTCCGAAGACCCTATAGATACCGCGCTCAAATGGCAGGAGAAGGGAGCGCGCTGGCTGCACCTGGTGGACCTGGACGGCGCAGCCTCAGGCGAGGTGCGCAACAACCAGGCTATCGAGGGCATCGTTAAAGTCACCAGGATGAACGTAGAACTGGGAGGCGGTATCCGGCGCGAGGCCGTGGTAGAGCAGCTTATCAGGATGGGTGTGAAGCGCGTCATACTCGGTACCGTGGCGGTCGAGCAGGAAGAGCTGACCAAGCGCATTATCCGGCGCTTCGGTGAGGCCATCGTCGTTGGTATCGATGCCCGCGATTCCTACGTTACCACACACGGCTGGCAGAAAATGTCGCAGACTACCGCCCTCGATATGAGTAAAATTATGGCTGCCATCGGCGCCCGGCGCATCATCTACACGGATGTCAAGCGCGACGGCACATTGACTGAGCCCAACTTCGAAGCGACTGAGGAGCTCATTAAAAACGTCAACATCCCGGTGATAGCCTCGGGGGGTATCTCCAGCCTGGAGCACCTGCTCAAGCTCAGGAAAATCGGAGCCGATGGCGCCATCATCGGCCGCGCGCTCTATACGGGCGACCTTGACCTAGCAGCCGCCCTTGCAATTTCCTGATAATTGACTTATATTTCACGTTTTCACACCGGTAAGGAGACCATTATGTTGAAATTCGATAGCAAAGGACTGATACCCGTAATCGTGCAGGACGTCGCCGACGGCGCCGTGCTCATGCTCGGTTATGCCAATAAGGAGTCGCTCAGGTTAACACTAGAAAACGGTGAAGTCTGGTTCTACAGCCGCAGCCGCCAGGAGTTCTGGCATAAAGGCGGGACGTCCGGCAACGTTCTCAGGGTAATCTCAATCTGGAAGGACTGTGACAGCGACGCCCTGCTGATCAAAGCTAAACCTGCCGGCCCTACCTGTCACACAGGTGAGAGGAGTTGCTTTTTCGAAGCGTTTACCCGGGCTGACCTGGACTGACTGTTTTAACAGTAGGTATCGGAGTGGCTGCAGCTCTGGTTTAACAGTCTATTTACCATAGGCATACCATCCAGGCACTTTCAGCCGTGCTCGGCGGCGTCCAGTCGATGGCCGTCTGTTCGAGCTTTTCAAAGTTCCTGCCTGCAATCACCACGTCGATCCCGTGTTTGGTAAACACCCGTGTTATCCCTTTGCCGATACCTCTTCCACCGCCTGTAACAATAGCAACCCTATTAGATTTTG
>CAZABI010000158.1:0-3928 GCA_964483235.1 uncultured Dehalococcoidales bacterium
TTGGGCATCACCGCCAGCATGGCTTCCAGCGCCTGTACCTTCTCCTCGGGCGTAACGGCTGCCCGGAAGCGTCTCTCTGCCTCGAAATACTGCGGTGTCAGGTTAGCCGGCATAGTATCCTTTGCCCCTCAGATTAGGATTATTTTATCATGTTGAACTGGAAGACGGACAGGCCTTAAGAGCCTGTCCTGACTGTAGGAGCGTAGCTTTGCTGTGCCCATAATTGGCGCCATTAAAATTTTGGCCTGGTGAAGAGTCCGATGGGTATTACTAACAGTGCCAGCACCCCCGCTACGACAAATGACAGGCTGTAGCCTGGGATGATACCTCCCAGCAGTGCGCCCGCCAGCATAGCCAGGTTAATGGTGGTGGTTACCGTGCCCAGGTTGCCCCCGATACGTGAGGCCACGAACAGGTGCGATATAATCATGCCACGGATCACAAGGGTCATGCTATCACCGATGGCGTGAAACAGCCGGACGCCGAGTACTGAAGTAAAACCCTGGGCAAAGAACAGGGCGATATTGGTCAAGCCCGAGACTGTTATTCCGATATAAAAAAGCGCTGCCAATCCTCTGCCTCTCGCCGTGGCACGGTCGCCGATAAGTCCGCTGAAGACCGCCAGCACTGCCATGGCCACGGCCTGCAGAAAATACAGCAGCCCAACGTCCGCCTGGCTGATATGCAGATCCTTATTCAGGTACAGGCTGAAGCTTGTCTGCTCCACCCCCATATGCATCGAGACCAGGAAGACCATTATCACAAAGATAAGCACTGTCCGATTAGAAAGGTCGGTTTTATATATGTTCAAAGGCACACGAGTACCCGGTATGTCGGCCAGGAACAGGCTAACGATGAAGAGCGGAACGAGCCCGATCAATGTGAATAGGAAGGCAGCTTGCATATTGAAGCGGGCGATCAATTGGCCTCCGATGAGTGGTCCCAGCCCGTAGCCGAAGATAGCAGTGCCCGTGAAGATCCCGAGCTTGATACCGCGGTCACGGTTGCCCAGTGTCTTATAGTAAAGCGCCGGCAGTGCGTTGTTGAACATGGCATTGCTTACGCCGCCGATGACAAGGAAGACCAGTGTCATCCAGAAATCGGTGGTACTCATCAATCCCCAGATATTAACAGCCGATATAACCAGGCTGGCCAGGACTAATTTTTTCGGTGAAATGCGGTCGGCTAAAATGCCGGAAGGTACCATCAGGGCCAGTGCCGTCACAGGGTAGACGGAAATGAGTATGCCCACCTGGAAGTGACTGAAGCCTAAATCCGTCCAGTATATAGTTAAATAAGCCAGTACCACCCAGAGCAGCATGAACTGTAGCAGTTGTGCCGCACAGGGTATGACGAAGCGACGTATGAAGCTTATATCACGCATGACTGTTAATGGAAGTTTGAAGTATATCAGATTCACTAAAAGTGAAGTAAATTTTACGGCAGAACCGGCATAAAAAACGGCGAAAATTTTGCAATTACCGATTATTTATCGTATAGTGTAGAAGTGGCTTAAGTCCAGGTAGTTATAGGCTTAATTAAATAACTGTTCATATCTGCCCGTAGTTAATTCAAGTTCTGGATGACCCCGACGACAGGCCACAGAAATTATTGCAGGAGGTCATCCAATGGCTTTTTCCGACAAGACTCTGAAGTGCGCTGATTGTAATGCTGATTTTACATTCACCGCCAACGAGCAGGAGTTCTACGCGACCAAGGGGTTTACCAACGAACCCAAACGCTGCCCCGATTGCAGGCAGAACCGTAAATCCGGACGTAACTCTGGAGGTGGTAGTGGCAGTGGTGGTTATGGCAGCGACAGGCCGGCCAGGACATCCGGCGGCAGCATTTTCAAAGCTGTTTGCGCTGCCTGTGGCAAGGACACGCTGGTACCCTTTGAACCGCGCCAGGACAGGCCGGTTTACTGCAGCACCTGCTATAGCGCCGTCAGATCCAAGGAGCGTTAGCCCCTGGAAGAGGTGAGCGCAGAGTAGCGCTTACGTGAATTTAGTAATAAAAAAGAAGGAGATTAAGAATGAACATCTTTGTAGGTAACCTGTCCTACGAGGTAACCGAAGAGGACCTGCGCAAGGAGTTTGAAGCTTTCGGCCAGGTCAGTTCGGTGGCAATTATGAAAGACAAGTACAGCGGTCAGTCCAGGGGCTTCGGCTTCGTAGAGATGTCTGTACTGTCCGAGGGACAGGCGGCAATGAGTGCCCTTAACGGTAAGCAGGTGAAGAGCCGTGCTATTACCGTCAATGGCGCACGCGAGCGTGATGCGCGTGGTGGTGCTGGTGGTGGTGGACGTGGTGGGTATAGTGGTAGTGGTGGTGGTGGTGGTGGACGTGGTGGCTACGGACGCAAAGGCGGTGGTGGTGGCCGTAGTGGTGGTGGAGGCGGTGGCCGTGGAATGCGCAGATATTAATCCGTGTAATTGCAAACAACTGATAAACGCGTATTTAGATAGGGGCGGCATTAAATTTAGCCGCCCCTATTATTTATTCCGGGAATTTCACAAGTACAGATTCTTGAAATTTTGCATTAACCGGTTGATTGGAGTATATTGAATAAGGTGGTTTAAGTTTAGGTTATTCGATACTTAGTTTAGGTTAACACATTCACTCCCCCGCCTTAATTACTCAAGTTTTGATGACCCCAAATTAAAGCCATACATAAATACAGGAGGTCATCACATGGGTTTCACCGACAAAAAAGTCACTTGTGCTGATTGCAACTCTGAGTTCACGTTCAGTGCCACCGAGCAGGAATTCTATGCATCGAAAGGCTTCACCAATGAGCCTAAACGCTGCCCGAACTGCAGAGAAGCCAGGAAATCAGAACGTCGTGGTAGTGGCTCAAACTTCCGCGCCCCGCGGCAGATGTTTTCAGCCGTTTGCGGTAAATGCGGTAAGGACACACAGGTCCCGTTTGAACCGCGCCAGGATAAACCTGTCTACTGCAGTGAGTGCTACGCGTCAATTAAAGTGACAAGATAACAAAAAACAGCAATCCATCTTTGGCATACACAGGCCGACCGGCCTGTGTATGCCAAAATACTTTCTAGTAGGAACAAAATAACTCATGAATATATTTATCGGTAACATATCATACGAGGTTACGGATGAAGATTTACGCCGGGAGTTCAGAGCCTACGGAGCGGTTGCTTCAGTGGCCATTATGAAAGACGGTTACAACGGACAATCCCGGGGTTTCGGTTTTATCGACATGCCCAAATTCACAGAGGGGCAGGCAGCCATTAACGGGCTGAACGGTAAAAAGATTAAAGGCCGGGTGGTTACGGTCAACAGCGCCCGTCCCAGGACGTCAGGAAGGGTAAGCAATACAGGAAGCCACAATACAGGAAGCCACAACACTGGAAGCCACAACACTGGAAGCCACAACACTGGAAGCGGATCATCCCTCGGACACAGCGGCGGCTATATGAGTGGAAAGGGCGGAACGAGAAGATATTAAACGGTGAAGAAAAAAAGAACTACGGATATAGGTGATAACTTCATAGAAGTAGCTGGCGCAACGTCGGTGAAATCCGTTGAAGTTGATTTAGGCGTTTTTAATGGCAGTGACGCTGACGTGATCGCCAGTATCACTGCTCTTTGGGAGGACCCTGCGCCGAGTATAAATGTAATATTAGCCGGCGGCATCCAGGAACTGGACAGCGAATTGCAACTGGAGGCAGTGCCGGAAGCTGCGGAGGTTGATCTCTACGACGACCCATTGCGCATGTATCTGCGCGAGATAGGAAAGACAGCGTTGCTCACAGCCAAAGAAGAGCGGTACCTGGCCGGTAGAATCGAAGAAGCCAAGCACCTTGTGACTATGGAAACCGCGAGCCGCCTACTATCTGACAGTTATGACACTGAGGTCAACGTAATTATCTGCCTGTTGCGCCGCCTGGTTACAGCTTATC
>CAZABI010000159.1:0-2943 GCA_964483235.1 uncultured Dehalococcoidales bacterium
AAATAACGTGGTTTGTTGTGCGGCATAAACCCAACAGTGGTATCAACTGTCTCCCACATTGCTTTCTTGGATTCACCCACGCTTAGTCCGCCGATAGCATAACCGTCGAAATCCAAATCAGTGATATGCTCCGCCGATAGCCTGCGCAGGTCCGGATATATTCCTCCCTGTATAATGCCAAACAGTAGTTGACCTGTTTTAGAGCGTGATTTGACGCATCTTCTCGCCCATTCAGAGGTAATTCTCACAGCATCCATGATTTTCTCTTTCCGTTGGGTGCTTTCCGGGCAGACATCCATGGCCATCATTATGTCGGACCCCAGATTCTCCTGCAGTTCAATGGCGTACTCAGGTGTGATAGAGTGCTCACTGCCATCAATATGTGAGCGAAAGGTAACGTCATTCGCTGTAATCTTACGAAAGGATGAAAGGCTGAATATCTGGTAGCCACCGCTGTCGGTTAATATTGGCTTATCCCATCCCATGAACGAGTGCAACCCACCAGCTTTCTTGATTATTTCAATGCCTGGTCTGAGATAAAGGTGATAGTTGTTACACAAGATTATCTCGAATCCAATATCATTCAAATCATGTGGCGTCAGGGTACGCACGGTGCCTTGACTGCCGACCGGCAGGAAGACCGGGGTCTGCACGATGCCATGTAAGGTATTCAACGTTCCGCAACGTGCCTGTGTCTGAGAACACGTGGACTGCACGGTGAAATACGATAGTTTTGACATAAGGGCTCAGCGTTCAGCTTTTATTTTGCCAGTAGCTAATGAATTTAGCCAGAGTATTAACCGCTTCTTTGAAGGTATCAAAGGTCGGAACACCCGAACTAACAAGCTTTGATCTTAATTTCAGATAAGTCTTCCACCTCTCGTTTTCCAGGTCTGAATATCCTGGTCTAGCTCCAGTTAACACGGCAATAAATGGCTTTTTACCGTTCTTAGCAACCTTTACCATGGTATCAACTTCCATGTTTACAACACTGACAGATATGTCGGGTGGAAGAGGATTGTCATCAGAAACTTGCCCTATAATGAAATCGAAATCAGTACTGCTTGAAAATAACTCCGGTATCCGCCCGGCATGCACCGCGTCGTCACCCCAGATCGAGAAATCGATAGGATTGCTCAACCAGTCCCATATAGTCGGTACAATTTCCCTGAGCTTGTTTCTCATTTCGGCTGATAAAGAAGGTACCAGTAAACCTGCTTCTTCAGCCAGGTCAGCCGCCATTACAGCTTTCCCACCTCCACCACCGATAATACCGGCTTTTCTCCCTTTGATAGGTGGTAGCCATTTAAACAACATCAACACGTTTATCATTTCATTGATGTCTTTTACCTCTATAACACCTGCTTGGGAAAACGCATTGCTCCATAAATTCTGTGAGCCCGCAATCGACGCGGTGTGGGAAGACACTGCCCTCGAGCCGGAATTACTCCGTCCACCCTTAATTGCCACAACAGGCTTAACTGCCGCTGCTCTTTTCAAGGCATGCATGAATTCCCTTCCATTTTTTACGCCCTCAAAATACGCGGCAATAAAAGCAGTACCCTTATCTTCAGCCATGTAATCAAGCAGGTCACTTTCATTTATATCAAGAGCGTTACCATAGCTTACAGCCTTACTGAAACGCAGCCCCTGGAGCCCACCGAACTGAATAAGCATTTGCATGGCACCGCCGCTCTGGAACATGGCGCCTATATCTCCGGATTCCGGGGGAAGCTCATAACCAAAGGAGAGATTGGCCGCCGGGTTATACAGTCCCATGCAATTCGGACCAATCAGGCGTACCCCCGCTTTCTCCGCCTTTAGTTTTATTTGTTTTTCCGTCTCCTGTGCATTTACCCTGCCGGTTTCGCTCAGCCTGGCGGTAAAAACATGCATAACCTTGACATTCTTGGCGGGACATTCTTCCAACAAAGGTGCCACCTGGCTTGCCGGCACACAGCAGATCACCAGATCTACATCTCCAGGGACGGTGCTGAGGCTTGGATAAGCCTTCAATCCCTGTATATGTTCCCTGGCCGGATTGATGGGATAAATTTCACCACCAAATTTATAGTCAATTAAATGCTTGAGAAAATGGTGACCAAAGGAGAAAGGTTGATCCGAGGCGCCTGCGACAGCTATACTCCGCGGGGAGAAAGCATAATCCAGAACATGTTTCATATCAACCACGCATCTAATGCCATAACTGTAAAGATGATGCCAAGATAGGGAAATGCTGACAACTTATAGACTGTCCAGGCATTCTGCGAGGTTGGTGAAAAAAGCAACTTCATATTGGCTCCAATCATTATTATGCTTAATAAACCGGCAACAATAATATACAGCCAGCTGAATATGTTAGTGACGAAATAAATCACTACCGTAACTATCGATAAGGCTACCGATAATAAAGCTAATACTTTTATTACATTCTTGTCTCTCCAGCTTAACGGAAAATACTTTAAACCGGCACTTTCATAGTCTTGCCTGTGAGATAGCATCAGGGTCCATACATGTAGCGGCGTCCATAGTGCAATCATACAGAAATATAAAAATGGCAGCAGGTCAAATGTGGGCTGTTTGCTCAGTGCGTACCACCCGATCAACACCGGGGCGCTGCCGGCTACAATTCCAAGAAAGGTACAGGAAATAGTCTTGCGGAATATGCCGGAAGATATTATCCCGATAAGCCCGATAATGAAACAAATAGGAGAAAGTATCCATGCCAGAACTAATCCGCCCGTTATGAGTGTGATGATCAAAGGCAATACCTTGTTTGCCGGGTAAATACGCCGTGCTGCCAATGCGCGATTACATGTCCTTTTCATCCTGGAGTCCACGTCACGATCCAGATAGTTGGTCAGGCCGTTGGCCCCCGCACTTCCCAACATGATGGCAATGACAGCCAGTATAAAGTCTACAATCGGGAACACGCCCGGTAGT
>CAZABI010000159.1:2953-3882 GCA_964483235.1 uncultured Dehalococcoidales bacterium
GTACTGAAGCAGATACCAGTGCTGAACAAGCCCCGATAAAAACCAGGAGGCTGGTTTCTCTGGGTTTCAAAACATCGATGTAATCAATTATTACTGGTTTTGATTTAATGGCGGTGCTCAAAATAAATCGGCCTTATTTAAAAAAGAATATGCAGTGAAACGTTAATATGATATAACGTTTTCGATCAGTACATCAAAGGCCAGATATGATACCAGTAAATGGAAAGTATAATTACCGGTAATAATACTTTGGATACGTGTTGCCTAACAGCTCTTGAATAATCATACCTTCAAAGCCGGAGATATTGCTTTCAGTAACCCTGTTGAATACCCCGGAGTTAAAACCCATTAATATTTTTAGTAAGTCGGTCGAATCAGTTTCATAATACTCTACCCGTGGTTTTTCTATATCTGCCAGCTTGGCTGCTAGATCGATGGCTGTCTGTAATCCACCAATTTCATCGACCAGGCCGAGTTCTTTAGCATCCAATCCTGTATAAAGCTGACCGGTGGCAATCTCTCTTACCTTCTCTTTATCCAGGTTCCTACCCCTGGCAACAATATCTATAAACCTGTCATATGCCTGGTCAGCATTTTTTTGTACTATCTGGATTTCCTCTGGGGTTAGCTCTTTGAAACCAGAATACATATCCTTGTATTTGCCTGATTTTACGATCTCCATTTTTATACCAAGCTTATCGAATAAGCCTTTCAGATTGGGTATATGGGTGATCACCCCTATGCTCCCCGTGTTTGTAGTGGGCAGGGCGACTATTCTATCTGCGCCGGCAGAAATATAGTATCCTCCTGATGCCGCGATAGTCCTCATGCTTATCACCATGGGCTTCTCAATTTTTTCCATTTCATATCTGATCTCCTCGCAAGCTGATACGTCACCGCCGGGGCTGTTAACCTGGATGACGATGGCC
>CAZABI010000160.1:0-3880 GCA_964483235.1 uncultured Dehalococcoidales bacterium
CAGTGGCCGTCACCGGTCAATCCGATTCCGTCGGCGAAACCCGAGGCGGCCCGGAAAACATCTGGATTTTCAACACCCAGCGCCTCGGTGACGGCAGCGAAAACACTCTGTGCGCAGTTGCCATTTTCAAACTCGTATTTTTTCGCCAACTCAAAAGCCCTGTCAGCGATTTCTTTTTTAGATTTATTCATTTTTTATTTTCCTCTATCTAATTTTCAGTCTATAAGCATCAGGCTGAATACATTTGGCGTATCGTTTCTCTCCCTGAGAGGGACTATGAAAAAGCCGTTGTTGCGTGCAGTCTGGAACACGTCAATTCCTGAAGCTTCCATGGACGGCCTGGCACGATACCCGAAGCTGCAGGTTGGAGAGCCGGCTTTCTTGGCGCATTCCTTGCAGATGCGGCAGGGGCCGGCCAGCAGGACAAAGGCCTTATAGAACCCATCCTTGAATATGTCACCCTCAAGATCAACCATTATATCCCAGTAAGGTTTCCAGCTCTTTGACCTTTCACTCGTTTTAGGCGCTTCTTTATGAAAGAGTATGGCACGGCGGTAACAGTCCAGCAGGGCGCGTGTCTCTTCGGGCGTACGTGTATGCGGCGGACAGCAATACCCTTTACCGTACTCCGGGCAACCGAACTCACATTTCCACCTCACCCATGCCGCGGTGACCACGCTGCTGGGATGAACCTGTTTGACGTGCGTCGCCCCGGACTCAAGGGCTTTCTTACAATATTTCTCCAGGTCGGCATCGATCATAGTTAACCTCCAATAGGGAAAATTTTACAGAAATTTTACACAAACCAAAGAATGTTTAAACAAAAACTATTATAGTGTAATCAAGGCACGGTGGAAACATCGAAGTTAAACTGAGCGATCAGGAGGATTAATAATATGTGGAAAATCGTCAAGTTTGTAATTGTTCCCGTGCTGATAGCAGCAGTGCTGATTACCGGCATTGCCACGGTCGCCTTAGCCGACGACGGCCAGGCAGCGCAAAAGGGCCAGTGGGGACAGAAGTTCCTGGCCAGGGTGGCACAGATATTAAACATCGACCAGCAGAAGCTGACGGATGCCGTCAGGCAGGCCAGGACAGAACTGCGCGGGCAAGCACTGGACAGCAGGATCGATAAGTGGGTAGCCGATGGCAAGCTCACCCAGGACCAGGCCAACCAGGTCAGGGCGTGGCTGGATGCCAGGCCGGCAGTGCCCATGGCCGGCGCTAAAGCTATGGAAAAGCTGCTTAAAGACGGTAAGATCACCCAGGCCCAGTACGATGCATATAAAGCCTGGCTGGACCAGAGGCCGAAGATCGATTGGCCCAAGCCACAGAAGCCCGGCAACGCACCGCTGAAGGGCATGAAGAACAACTCACAGAATATCAATTAGTATCCGACTCGATTCACGAATGAAGCAGGGAAGGGCTATTTAAAACAGCCCTTCCCTTTTAACTGTTGAAAGTGAGGTTGCGTATTATTGCCCGGGTATATAGTAGATGGGCGGCGCAGGCACTGCGCTCGACTGCTGGAAAGACCGCTCGCCCTGCAGGTCGCTGAAGGCAGTGTAGTTCCTCTCCACCAGGAAATTAGGCCCGTACGCATAACGCAGGTGCAGCCGCTCCAGTAGTTGTTGAGAGACA
The DNA here is from genome assembly GCA_964483235.1 of uncultured Dehalococcoidales bacterium. Lineage (GTDB taxonomy): Bacteria > Chloroflexota > Dehalococcoidia > GIF9 > UBA5629 > CAZABI01. The sequence goes on from CAZABI010000160.1 coordinate 1,642, forward strand.
ACATCCGCTGTAATATAGCCTGTGCTCTTCGGGTAGCAATAGTATTTCCCCTCCCCAACCACCAACCGATCGGAGTTAAATCCCAGTCCGTATCCGGTAACAGCATAAACATCGTCGCTGAACTCGGCAACCGACCAATTCTCACTGGCTTTATTAAGCTTTTTAACCAGGTCCAGATACTGGAGCCTGGCCAGGTCACCCTCAATTTTAAAAAGTTTCTTCTCATCCTCGATTATTTTACTGTCCAGGGCTTCCAGGTAGTCTCTGTACCTGCTTATCCTTTGATCAAGCTCATGCCTGAGTTCCAGTGAAGTTCTCTCGAAATCCATTGCAGTCCGCTTGGTTTCAGTTTCCGTCAATAGCAGCCGGTACTTCTCCCTGTCCATCCTGTCATTTTCTAATTTATTTTTAATATCCACCTGCATATAATTGAGTAGCAGCAGGCTGGTGTTATAACAGTTAGCCAGACTGTCCATTAATCCGTTCTTTACCTTTGTTTCAAAGGGGACAGTACAGGATGACCACAGAAATAAGCTGATCGCTATCACTGTTAATACGGATGGCGCTTCGTTCCTCATCGTTCCCTTTACCTCCGACACCGGTATAGGCCATCGTTTTGTGGCTAATATCCGGGCAGTTAATATATCTACATTTTACTGAAACGTGAATCTATGGAAAATTGCCGAGAAAAAGGTTAATTGCCCCATAAACAGCAAAACAGGCCAGACCTATACCGAACACACCCAGGAACACGGAACCCCACTCCCACTCCCGCTCCCTGGCGCCATTTACGATAAACCATATTCCCCAGAACGCCATCAGGCCCGCTACGAGCAAACAGCCTATACCCAATCCGATATTTAACATCCCTATCTGCATATCAACACTATATAGATACCCGGTTTTGCTAATTTTAAGGTTTTTTCGGACAGATTGGAAGGGGACGGGCTATGTTTACCTGCACCGCGTGGATTGCACGAGGGTGACGACACCCCAGACAATAAGACTGAGCACAAATAAGCTTAACAGATGATATAAAAACCGGGCGGCTGAACAGCCGCCCGGCCTATTATGTAACCTTAAGATGTGCTTGGTCAGCCGGGTTTGCCAACAGCCCAGAGGGCCTTGATGGCGACAATGATGGCAGCCGGAGCCATCAGGGTTGCGATGAGGCTAAGTATATTATCAAGAACTGCGCCAATGCCAAAGGTCTTCAGCGGCCCAAAAACACCGCCTACCACGAGGATGGCAATGGTAGCGACCAGGAAGAGCAAAACCTCCTTGGCCGTGATGTTGAGGAAGCCGATCACGATGCCAAGAATAATCAAAATAATTATGACGACAGGCATAATCGCCCCTGCCATTGCCGGAGTGAGACTAACCATTGCGCCAACAATGACTGCGATAATCAGACCGACGATGAAACCCCAGAAACCGATCAGACTGAGAACCCTTTGTTTGTCCACTTTCAATCAACCTCCTTATTTAATTCCGACTAATATTTAGTATACCATTTTTCCCCGAATATTCCATTAGGTGTAAATACTGATTTTTACGAGTCAATCGGCCCATTAACACCCGTCTATTTTGATAATAATCACCCGTATAACAATTCATCGCTGGCCTAAAACATACATAATCTGGTTTAATATATTCCTGTAGAAAAGTGATCCCTGCTGTTTGAACAATATGCATACTTTTCAATGTATTGCAGTCATCGGTTCGGGTGCTGTGGGCAGCTATTATGGCGGCAGGCTGGCCGAGGCCGGTCATGACGTCCGCTTCCTCGCCCGGCGTGACTATCATGCGGTCAACGCCTCCGGCCTGACCGTGACCAGCCCGGACGGTGATTTTAAACTCGAACGGCCCAAGGTATTCAAAGACAGTTCCGATATCGGACAGGTCGATTGGGTTATTTGTGCTCTTAAGGCCACCTCCATCGATGATGCACACAAGCTTGTAAAGCCATGTGTCGGCGCGGGCACACGCATAATAGTGCTCATGAATGGTCTGGGGCTGGAAGACGATTTTGCACGCTGGTTCGGCAAGGAAAAGATTTTTGGAGGGCTGGCCTTCACCTGTATAAACCGGGGAAAACCGGGCTATATACATCACCTGGCTTACGGCCAGGTGACTATAGGACATTACATGGACAACCCCGTCGAACTGGACACCGCACTCAGGCTATGGTCAGGCAGTAAAGTGGACATTGTAACGTCCCCCTCCCTGCTGCGCGCCC